>CBFGVM010000405.1:0-3906 GCA_965652015.1 uncultured Alphaproteobacteria bacterium | reverse complement strand
CATTCCTGATCACGCTGGTGAGCCTCCCCGCCGGCAGCGTCCCCGCCGGCAAGGGTACTGACGGGCTACCCGTCGGCCTGCAGATCGTTGCACCGCGTTTCCAGGAGCCGCGCATCCTCTCGATCGCCAAGCTCGTACAAGCAGCGCATCCGATCGGGTGGCCGCCGTCCGCTTGATCGTGGTGATCGTTACTGGATCGGAGGGATGCCAGCCTTGACGATGATCTCGCGCCATTTCACTGCCTCGGAGGCAATAAACTTCGCGAGCCCGTCGGGCGTGGTTGAGGTGCCTTCCGCGCCTTGTTCGACGATCTTAGCGGCGACTTGCGGATCCTTGACTGCCGCGACCAGCTCCTCATTCAGTCTTGTGATGATGGGCTTTGGCGTTCCGTGCGGCGCTAATAGCGCGAGCCAACCCGACGACTCGTAATTCTTGATTCCCGCTTCTGCCGCAGTGGGAACGTCGGGAAGCGCGGTCATGCGCTTGCTCGCCGCAACGGCCAGCGCTCTGGCGTCGCCGCTCTGCAGCGGCGCGTTGACGTTCGGCAGCCACTGGAATCCCACCGGCACGCTGCCCGCGATCAGATCAGGCACGTATTGCGCGATATTGCGGTAGGGTACGTGCGTCAGCTCAAGTCCCGTGACCTGGTCAAAATAGACCCCGGAAAGGTGTTGCGAGCTGCCGATGCCGACTGAGCCGTAGTTGAGCTGTTTGGGACGCGCCTTCGCATAGGCGACGAATTCGTCCAACGATTTCACCGGCAGCTTCGAGCTGACCACGACCAGAATGGGGAAATGCGCAAACAGCGAGATCGGCTCCAAATCCTTGTCCGGGTCATAGCCGAGATCGCGGTAAAGCGTTCTGTTGGCGGCCATCGGACCGGTCGAGCCCATCACCAGCGTGTAGCCGTCGGGCGTCGCCTTGGTCGCCGCGCTGGTGCCGATATTGCCGCCTGCGCCCGGCCGGTTGTCGACGATGAATGGCTGCCCGATGGACTTCGCCATGCGGTCGAGCAGAATGCGCATGACCACGTCGCTGGCGCTGCCGCCCGCAAAGGGAACGATGACTTGGATGGGTCGCGTCGGATAGGCTTGCGCGGATGCAGTCACTGGTGCGGCAAGGATCCCGACGGCGGCTGCGGCAACATGTAGAAGGCGCGAATGTGTCATGGATACTCCCCTCGGAAAGAGTCTGCTGCGTTCAAGCGTAATTGGCCGATCTGTTCAAGCCGATTCTTCGCCCGCGGCGCTTGATTAATGTCGCAGTCTTTTTGCCGCGCCGTATGCCGTATAGGATGACGCAGCTCCGGGCTTAGCAGGGAACAATCCGTGAAACGAAACCTCGACGGCGACAGTCAGAGTCTGCGCGGCTTCTTGCGGCTGGTGGAGACCGAATATCCGGACGAATTGCTGCGCGTTCGTGAGCCGATCGAACTGCGTTTTGACGCCACCGCTTTGGTGTTCGAACTGGATCATGCCGGCAAGAGCCCGGTCGTCGTGTGCGAGAACGTGCGCGGCAGCGGCATGCCGCTCGTCACCAATGTCGCCGGCAATCGCAAGCTCTTGGCCGCGTGTCTCGGCGTAGAACCCGCCGATCTGCCGAGCGCCTTCCGCGAGCGCTGCCAAAAGTACATCCCCTGCGAAGTCGTCGACCGCGGCGCGTGGGATGAGGTCGTGCTCGAAGGCGACGACGTCGACCTGGCAAAATTGCCCATTCCGCTGCAATTCAAAGTGGACGCAGCGCCCTACATCACCGCCGGGCAGATCGTAGCGCGCGATCCGGTGACCGGCATCGATACGACCGGCTTCCACCGCCTGATGCTCAAGGGCAAGAACCGGCTTGGGGTGTCATTGCACTCGCGCCGTCGCCTCTACGAATTCCATCGCCGCGCCGAGGAGCGGGGGCAATCACTCCCCGCGGCGATCACGCTCGGCACCCATCCGCTGCACTATATGGGCTCGATGGTCTACGCTTATCCGCCGCACGTGCGAAAATTCGAGATCATCGGCGGCTTGTTCGGCGAACCGTACCGGCTCGCCCGCTGCGGAATCGCCGATCTCGAAGTGCCCGCCGGCGCCGAGATCATTATCGAGGGCGAAATCCTGCCCACCGTGCGCGAGCCGGAGGGTCCGTTCAGCGAGTTCACCGGTTATGCGTCGTATCGCAGCACTCAGAACGTGTTCGTGGCGCACCGGATTCGCATGCGGCGCGACGCCATGTTCCACAGCGTCACTTCGGGGATGTCACGCGATCACATCTTGGTTTCTTGCATCACCCGAGAAGGCGAGATCCTCAACGCGCTGCGGCGCAATCTGCCGAACGTGCGCGCGGTGCACGTGCCGCACACCACTTGCGGCGCCTTCATGGCCTTCATTTCCATGAAGAAGATTGCCGAAGGCGAGCCGCAGATGGCGATCATGGCCGCGCTCGGCACCGAGCAGTACACGAAGTACGTGATCGTCGTGGACGACGATGTCGACATCTTCAACATCAACGACGTTATGTGGGCGCTCGCCACGCGGATGCGGGCGGAGAAGGACATCGTCTTCATTCCGGGGGCCAAGGGCGCGATTCTCGATCCCACATCCGACCCGGAGACTTTCACCCTGACCAAGATGGGGATCGACGCGACCCGCCCGGCGGGGCGCGAATTTGCCGAGCGGCTGACGATCCCGGATGATCAGCGCGCGCGGGCGCGCTCGATCCTGGCCGCCGCCGGGATCAAGGTATAAGGCGGGGCCGGTACCGACGACCGCTGCTATGAGCTCTTGCGCGGCAGGTATTTTTCCGACCGCTTTTCAACGTCGGTCCATTCCGCCTCGGTGAGCTTCACCGCGCCCACGAACTTATTGGTGAATAGCGTCTCCGTCGGCGGAGCATTCTTGACGCCCATATACGTCTCGACCGTCTTGGCGGTGGTGGCGACGAGATCGGGATCCATGTAGCCGAGCCCGTGTTGCCGCACCGCGGGCACGACGCCGAGCGCGGTGCTGACCGCTTGCCCGTACTCGATCACCTTCTGGTTGGCGACGCTGCCGCCTTGGAACTCCTTGACGCTCTCGAGGTGCAGCGCCACGGACTTTTCCGGATTCAAGTAGACGTATTTCAGCCCCTCCATCAGGCCCCCGACGAATGCCTCGCACAGCTCGGGCTTCTTCTCGATGGTGCTGCGTTTGCACGCGACTACGTTGCTGAACATCTTCACCCCGTAATCCTCGTACAACATGCTGTTGATCTCGAGCCCCTGGGCCCACAGGCTCGGCGCGATACTGCCGAAGAAATTTCCTTCCGCCTTGACCTGCCTCTCCACCAAGGCCTTGATCAGCGCGGCCGCATCCATGGTCACCTTGTTGACCTTCTTGTCGTCGATCCCGGTTGCCTTGATGAACGCCGGCCAGAGTTGGAAATCGCCGCTGCCGACGTCGAAGGCGACCGTCTGACCCTCGAGGTCCTGCGGCTTGGTGATGCCATATTCCTTCAGCGAGAAAATTCCGACCGGAGAGCGCGGCCAGATTCCCGCGACCGCGACGAGGTCGAGCCCGCGCGCCGCGCAGTTCATCATCACCGCCAGATCGAGGACGCCAAAATCATACTGCCCCTGGTCGACCGGCACGCACACCCGGCCGGAGCCGAAGCCGCGGTCGATGGTCACCTCCAGGCCGCGCTTCTGCCAGAAGCCCATCTTGTTCGCGACGAATGCGTAGCTGAAGGTCCCCAGCGGCAGCCAGGGCAGCGTCATCTTGACGGGCGTCGCGGCGCGCAAAACGGCCGGGGTTCCAATCCCCAAGCCCGCCGATGCGACCGCGGTGCTGAGCTTCAGAAAAGAACGGCGATGAATTGTCATTGAAGTCACTCCTCTGGGGGTGACGATAAGTGACGAGGTCGGGGATTTCACGATCGGCTTCG
>CBFGVM010000404.1:0-3908 GCA_965652015.1 uncultured Alphaproteobacteria bacterium | reverse complement strand
CGCTTTCTCGCGAGCACCGAAGGCGCGGGCACCGCCGTCATCATCAACGAGTTCGGCAGTGTCGGCATCGATGACGCGCTCGTGCGCGCCTCGAGCGACGACGTCACGCTGCTGGGCAACGGCTGCCTATGCTGCACTATGCGCTCCGACCTGCAGAACGCGCTGCGCAATCTCGTCGCCGAGCGGGCGCAAGGCACGCTGCCCCAGTTCAAGCGGATCGTGATCGAGACCAGCGGGCTTGCCGATCCCGGACCAATCCTGCAGACGTTTGCCACCGATCGGGCGCTGGGCGGAGAATTCCACGTCGAGGTGGTCGTCGCCGTTGTCGACGCCGCAGGCGGCCTCGATACGCTCGCATGGTCGGCCGAGGCACGAAAGCAGGTCATCCTCGCCGATCGACTGATCGTGTCGAAGACCGATCTTGCCACGTCGCAAGCGGCCAAACGGCTGACCGCGCGCCTTCGCGCGCTCAATCCCCACGCTGCCATTCACACCGCGGTCGACGGCGATCTCGAACCCCGCTGCCTGGTCGAGGCCGATGCGCACTTGCCCGCTCCCGTGCGCTCCGGCTTCGTCGCCGAAGCCGAGCATAGCGACGGCATTTTAAGTTTCGTTTTGACGCAGGACGCGCCGCTGCCTTGGGAGGCCTTCGCGCGCGCTATGGAAACGCTGATCGCGCTGCGCGGGCCCGACCTCCTGCGCGTGAAGGGCTTTCTAAACGTCGCGGGCTGCCGCGGGCCAGTGGTGGTGCACGTGGTCCAGCACCTCGCCCATCCGCCGGTCGAGCTTGCGGCCTGGCCCGATCAGAACCGCGCCAGCCGGCTCGTGTTCATCACGCGCGGCATTGCCGAGCGCCACGTGCGCGACCTCTTTGTCTCGGTGCACGCTTTGACCGGTGATCGCCGCTAGACAGCGGCGCTATTTTGCGGTCTGCAGATCGCGCGCCGGCTGCGGCGCCGGCGATTCGTGCGAAGTTTCCCGACGCTCGGCAAGCGCCCGGAACTGTTCCTCCAGCCGCAAGTGCTGTTCACGCGAGTCCGGTGACCGGCACATGCCGGCCAGGCGATGGTGTTCCGCGGCCATCGCCAGATATTCGGCTGCATTGATCATCGTATCCTCCCCACGCAACTTCAGCTTGCCCGGACGAGCCGGAGCAAGCGGCGTGGGACGCTAAAACGGGTCCCATGAAGCAGTTGTGAAATGAAGTCCCGAACGCCTTGCACTGGCGTTTCGAGCCCGCCCAGTCTGCGCCTTTGCGGAGAGAGAGTCTAGAGAGTCAGTGACTCTTCTATGTACGGAGCCGGTCGTTGCCGGGTTTGACCCGGCAATGACTCTGTCGATGATGGCTTTTACTTCAGTCGATTTACCTAGCCGCGGCGTCGCGCCGCAGGTCCTTGTCGATAGTCAGCGGCGCATCGTTGGCAAAAAGCACGCGATAGACCTGAAAATTCTCCATCACGCGCTGCACGTAGTTGCGCGTTTCCATGAACGGGATGCGCTCGACCCAGTCGACGGGGTCAACTTTCGGGTCGCGCGGATCGCCGTAGCGCGCGAGCCACTCCTGCACGCGCCCGCGCCCCGCATTGTAGGCGGCAAAGGCCAGCATCTGGTTGCCCCGGTAATCCTGTAGCACCCCGGCAACCTCGGCCGCACCAACCTGAAGGTTATACGGCGAGTCGGTCCGCAGGCGCTTGAAGTCGTACTTGCAGCCGAAGCGCTTGCAGGTGTCCCGCCCGGCTTCCGGCGTCACCTGCATCAGGCCCATCGCTTGCGCGTGCGACCAGTCGGACGGATCGAATGCGCTCTCCTGGCGAATGATGGCAAACAGCATCGCGTTCTCGATGCTGGGGGCAATCGGCGAATAGCGCGGCACACCGACGGTCGGAAACGCGTAGTGCTCGAGCGGTAAGCCGCGCGCCAGCGCACCCCTGCCCATGTGCAGCATCCCGCGGGCGTCCTCATACTGCTCCGCCAATTCGCCCAGGGCCGATAACGTGCCGGCGTCGTTTTGCGACTCCCCGATGCTGGCCATCAGCGTGATGACCAACTGGCGCTCCTTCAGCGCGTAGAGGATCTCGACCGCGCGAACGAGCTCCAGGCGCTCCGCCTCGGCCTGCGGATCCGGCTTCGGCGGTGGCGGGGCCAGCGCGAGCGCCGGAAGCCCCAGCCGCGCCCGGGCGAGCTGCCCGTAATAGGCGGCCGAACCGCGCGCCGCCGTCTCATACTCGGCGCGGGCCTGCTCCGGCTGGTTCAAAGCTTCCGCCACACGCCCGAGCCAGTAGTGCGAACGCGCGTGCGAGGTCGGATGGCGGGTCACGTCCTGGATGCGCTTGAAGTGAGTTGCCGCCGTGGCCGGATCGTCGAGGAACCGCAGCGCGATCCAGCCCGCCATGAAATGGCGCTCGATGCGCGAGTTTTCCTTGTTCGGCTCGGCCGCGTCCGCCACCGCCCGATACGCCGATTGGGCATCGCCCATATCGAGCAGCTTGCGCGCCATGATGCGCCGCTCGACCCACCATTCCTCGCCATCGTGGATCTCGGCAAGGTCCCAGGGCGCAGACAGCAGCACCTGCGCAGCTTCGGCGATTTTGCCTTCATGGCGCAGAACGTGCGCGTGCGCGAACAGATAGCCGGGATCCTGCCGCGCGTCCGCCGGCACGGCGTCGAGCAGCTTCCTGGCACTTTTCGGCTCGAGCTTGGGCGCGCCGACCTTGCGGCTGATCGCGATGCGCGCCTGCGCGATCGCGAGGTCGGCCCCGCCCAGCCGGCGTGCCGCCCGCATCGCGTCATCCTTGTCGGCGGCGAAAAGCCTGTCCTCCATGCGCGCCTTATGATCGGCGCGGCTGAGGAACTCGGACCAGCGCTCGAGCACCTGCTTCTCGACATCCTCGGGAAGTGAATCGTTGCGCCAAGCCTGTCGCACAAGCGCGGCCGCGCCTTCCGCATCGCCCTGCGCGTGCAGCGCGCGCGCCAGCACCATGCGGCCTACGCCCGACTGCGGCGGCGAGTCCTTGAAGAAGCTTATGATCTGCGCCGGCTTGACGTTCTCGACCCAAAACATCCCCTCCGCGCGCTTGCGGAACATGCCGTGGTTCGGCCAAGTCGGATTGGCGGCAATGAAGGCGAGGTAGCGCTTGCTCCCGACGCCGTTGTTGTCGCTGCGCAAGATAAGCCATTCCGCGAGCTTGCGCGCCGCTGGGTCGGAGATGGTCTCTGCGACAGCGGTGGCCTTGCTGGTGCCGCCATGGCGCAGCGCGTCGATCGCGCTCTTGACCAGCGCGATCTCGGCCGCAGGCGTCTGCGGCGGAGGTCCTTCGGCCAGCGGTATCTGCGACACCACGGATTTGTCTACTGCCGCTTTGCCACCCTTGGACTTGCCCGCCACCTTCTTTCCGGTGGCTTTCTTTCCGGTGGCTTTCGCGGTTTTACTTCCGGTGGCTTTCGCGGTTTTACCCGCGGCCTTGGCCGTCGCGTGCGCGCCTTTGGCGCCGCGCGCAGCCGCCGTCTCCGCCGCAAGAGTGATTGCGAGCGCACTCGCGCAGGCGAGTGCAGCAACGAGTGCTGACCGATATCGTGATTTCAAGATTTGTCCCCAGATCCCCGGCGAATGGCTTCGCCCCAAGTCCAACTCTGGTACCCGACCACCCGAATTGACCAACGCTATGCAGCAACATTTGGGCGGAAAAGTGCCGGCATTGTCGCCAAGCCGTAGCCCGGATGGAGCGAATTAACATCGGAAATCCGAAGCGAAATCCGCGATTCGCTCGGTCATATCCGCATGCGATTAGAACCTGGATGTCGCTTCGCTCCATCCAGGCTGCATGTTCTCTTTCGGTGGTCGTCCCCGCGAGGGGCACCCCGCGACAGCAGAAGCGCGTTTACGCGCGTCTATGACGCGCTATGCGTCG
>CBFGVM010000403.1:0-3909 GCA_965652015.1 uncultured Alphaproteobacteria bacterium | reverse complement strand
ACGACGGCCCCGGCATCCCGGCCGAAGCGATGGAGAAGATCTTCGAGCGCTTCTATACGCACAGACCGCATCAGCCGTTCGGACAGAATTCGGGCCTGGGCCTCTCCATCTCCAAGCATATCGTCGAGGCACATGGCGGCCGCATCGGGGCTGAAAATCGCCAGGGCCCGACGGTTGCGGGCGAGACGGTGCTCGGGGCGCGCTTCATCGTGCGGCTGCCGGCCATGTGATGGCCGCTGACACTCCGACCGTGCATGCCTCTGCCGTGTTGGCCGGCGCACGCGCCGTGCTCATCCGCGGACCGGCGGGAGCGGGCAAGTCGCAGCTTGCGCTCGCGCTCATTCAAGCGGCGGATACGGGCCTGCTGCGCTTCGCCCGGCTTGTCGGCGACGATCGCCTGCATCTCGAAGTGCAGCACGGGCGTCTGCTGGTGCGGCCGGCCGCCGCGCTTGCGGGGCTGATCGAGGTGCGCGGGCTCGGCATTCGGCGGCTCGACTATGAGCCGGTGGCGGTCGTTGGTCTGGTGGTCGACCTCGCCGCCGAGGACGCCGAGCGCATGCCGGCGGCCAGCGAGACGGTACTGCTCGGCGTGGCGGTGCGGCGCTTGGCGCTGGCGGCGGGCACGGCCCCCCTCCCCCCGGTGCTCGCCGTCCTGCATGGCGGACCGAACGAGATTAAACCTCGGTCATGATCCTTGCGGGGGCCTCCGGTGGTACAAAAGTAACCGGGCGACGGTAATTTCCCGTCCGACGGGCCGCCGGAGAGCGCCCTTACCGCAATGCAACACCTTCCCCGAATTGCCGGAAAGGCCCTTGCACAAGGGTTTCGGATCGTCATGATGGGCGGCCTTTCGTGCGGTGCAACCGGGACACGCCGGCGGGGAACTCCATGATCGGCCTCGTACTCGTCACCCACGGGCGCCTCGCGGCCGAGTTCCGCTCGGCCCTGGAGCATGTGGTCGGCCCGCAGAAGCAGATCGAGGCGGTGACCATCGGCCCCGACGACGACGTCGAGCAGAGGCGCAAGGACATCATCGAGGCGGTCAAGCGTGTGGACAGCGGCGAAGGGGTGGCGATACTCACCGATATGTTCGGCGGCACACCGTCAAACCTCGCGATCTCCGTAATGGGTCGCCCGAAGGTCGAGGTTCTCGCCGGCATCAATCTGCCGATGCTGGTAAAACTCGCCAAGGTGCGCGACGAATGTCCATTGACCGAGGCGGTGGCCGCGGCTCAGGACTCCGGCCGCAAATACATCACCATCGCCAGCCGCGTGCTTACCGGGAAATGAGCGAGCCTAGCGGCGTGTTCTCCTCGGCCAGTCATCCGCCGGACGCGCCGATCGTCCGTGTGCTCAAAATCTGCAACAAGAAAGGCTTGCATGCGCGCGCTTCGGCGAAGTTCGTCCAGACCGTGGAGAAATTCGACGCCGAGGTGAAGGTCAAGCGCGGCAACGAGGTCGTCGGCGGCACCTCGATCATGGGGCTGATGATGCTTGCGGCCGGCCCCGGCACGACGATCACCGTCGAAGCGAGCGGCCGGGAAGCGGCCGAGGTCGTCGATGCGCTGACAGCGCTCGTGAGCGGCCGTTTCACGGAAGAAGAATAGTTCCGTCAGGCCACCTTCTTTGCCAACACCTTTGCCGCCGGCCGCAGGTCGGCGACAAAATTCTTGTACTCGCGTTCTTTGTCCGCCTCGTCTTCCATCCGCAGCAGCCACGACGGGTGAATGGTGACGAAGGCAGCGGTGCCGTCGGCGAGGTGCAAGGTCTGGCCGCGCACCTTGCTGATGGTGACCGGGCGTCCCAGCAGGCCACGCGCTGCCGTGGCTCCGAGCGCAACGATGACCACCGGCTTCACGAGCGCGCGTTCGGTCTCGAGCCAGATCTTGCAGCGCTCGATTTCGTAGGTGTTGGGGCGCTTGTGCAGCCGCCGCTTGCCGCGCATCTCGTGCTTGAAGTGCTTGACCGCGTTGGTGACGAAAACCTCCGTGCGGGGAATTCCTGCGTCGGCCAGCGCCCGGTCGAGAACGCGTCCGGCGGGGCCGACGAACGGCTTGCCCGCAAGATCTTCTTTGTCGCCGGGCTGCTCGCCGACCAGCATCACGTGGGCTGATCTGCGCCCCTCGCCCGGCACCGCCTGGGTTGCGTGCTTGTAGAGCGGGCAGCGCGTGCATTCGTTCTCGGCCTTGGCAAGCTCGGAAAGCGAGTTGATCGCGGGGGAAAGCTCGAGATCGAGCTGCGTCTTCTCTGGCATCGGGCGCTCCTGAGCCGGCACACGGGTAACGCCCAGGCGCGGCGGCAGTTCGCCGCAGGCGCCGATGGCTCCAACCAAAAGGACATAAAGAAATCTTTATATCTTCGTTGCAGGAGCCGGCGGGCCCTGCTATAGGCAGCGCCGACCGGCGTGCCGGCTGGCGCGTCCGAATTTTCCAACCATGCAAGGACCGACATGAGTGCTGCATCGAAAGCCGTCAATCGTGCTGCCCCGCCAGCCGCCGACTATGCGATCAAGGACGTGAGCCTTGCCGATTGGGGCCGCAAGGAAATCGCCATCGCCGAGACCGAGATGCCCGGCCTCATGGCTATCCGCGAGGAATACGGCCCCGAGCGACCGTTGCGCGGCGCGCGCATCTGCGGCTCGCTGCACATGACCATCCAGACCGCAGTGCTGATCGAGACGCTCAAAGCGCTCGGTGCCGACGTGCGCTGGGCCTCGTGCAACATTTATTCGACCCAGGACCACGCCGCCGCGGCCGTCGCAGCGGGCGGCACGCCGGTCTTCGCCATCAAAGGCGAGAGCCTGAAGGACTACTGGGATTATCAGCA
The DNA here is from genome assembly GCA_965652015.1 of uncultured Alphaproteobacteria bacterium. GTDB lineage: Bacteria > Pseudomonadota > Alphaproteobacteria > Rhizobiales > Xanthobacteraceae > VAZQ01. The sequence goes on along the minus strand of CBFGVM010000403.1, from coordinate 1,083 downwards.
CCGCATCTTCGAGTGGAGCGACGGCGGCTCACCCAACATGGTGCTCGACGACGGCGGGGATGCCACGCTCTTGATTCACCTCGGCCTGCGCGCCGAACAAGGCGAGACGGGATTGATCAGCAAGCCGGCCAATGAGGAAGAGGAAATCCTGTTCGCGGCCATCAAGCGGCGGCTGAAGGACAACCCCGGCTGGTACAAGCGCAACGCGGACGCAATCCGCGGCGTGACCGAAGAAACGACGACCGGCGTTCACCGGCTCTACGACATGCAGAAGAAAGGCACGCTGCTGTGGCCGGCGATCAACGTCAACGACAGCGTGACCAAATCAAAGTTCGACAACCTTTACGGCTGCCGTGAGTCGCTGGTCGACGGCATTCGCCGCGGCACCGATGTGATGATGGCGGGCAAGGTGGCCATGGTCGCGGGCTTTGGCGACGTCGGCAAGGGCTCGGCCGCCTCGCTGCGCCAAGCCGGGTGCCGGGTGCTCGTCTCGGAGATCGATCCGATCTGCGCGTTGCAGGCGGCGATGGAAGGCTACGAGGTCACGACCATGGAGGACGCGGCACCGCGGGCCGACATTTTCGTCACCGCGACCGGCAACGTCGACGTCATCACCATCGAGCACATGCGCAAGATGAAGGACCGGGCGATCGTGGCCAATATCGGTCACTTCGACAGCGAAATCCAAGTGTCCGCGCTGCGAAACTTCAAGTGGCACAACGTCAAACCGCAGGTTGACGAGATCGAATTCCCGGACGGGAAGCGCATCATTCTGCTGTCGGAGGGACGCTTGGTGAACCTCGGCAACGCGATGGGCCATCCGAGCTTCGTCATGTCGTCTTCCTTCACCAACCAGACGCTGGCGCAGATCGAGCTTTGGACCAATCCCCACAAATACGAGAAAAAGGTTTACACCCTGCCGAAGCACCTCGACGAGAAGGTCGCCCGTCTTCACCTCGCCAAGGTCGGCGCCAAGCTGACGAGAATGTCGGACAAGCAAGCGACTTATATCGGCGTGCCGGCCGAGGGGCCCTACAAGCCGGACTATTACCGCTACTGAGTCCCCGATCGCGTCGGCCGGAT
>CBFGVM010000402.1:0-3913 GCA_965652015.1 uncultured Alphaproteobacteria bacterium | reverse complement strand
ATGTCGCCGGGCAAGCACGGCTTGATCATCATGCGCAAATACCACGAGCGCGGCGCACCGTGCCCGGTCGCCGTCGTCGTCGGCATGCACCCGGTGCTGGTGATGCTCGGCGGCATCGAGGTGCCATACGGCAAGAATGAGCTCGAGGCCGCCGGCGGTATTTTCGGCGCGCCGGTCGAGGTCATCACCATGCCGAAGACCGGCCTGCCGGTGCCGGCCAATGCGGAGATCGCGTTCGAGGGCCTGATCCATCCGAACGACAAGATCAAGGAAGGGCCGCTCGGCGAATGGACCGGCTATTACGCCAGCGGCAGCGATCTCGAGCCGGCGATCCGCATCGACACCTTGATGCATCGCGACGACCCGATCCTGGTGGGCGCGATCCCGGCGGTGCCCCCCAACGACAACACCTTTTACTTCGGCTCGTACCGTTGCGGCGCGGTGTGGAACCAGCTCGAGGCGGCGGGCATTCCCGGCGTCAAGGGCGTGTGGACGCACGAAGCCGGCGGCAGCCGCTTCATGCTGGTGATCTCGATCACGACGCTCTATGGCGGGCATTCCAAGCAGGCCGCCATGGTGGCGTCGCACTGCCACGCCGGCGCCTACAACAACCGCTGGACCATCGTGGTCGACGATGACATCGATCCCACCAACTTTTCCGACGTGGTTTGGGCGATGTGCACGCGCTGCGATCCGCGCGATCAGGTCGACATCATCCACGGCGGCTGGAGCTCGGCGCTCGACCCGATGTGCTACGACACCGAGACCGACCGGCGCAATTCGCGGGTGATCATCGACGCCTGCATCCCGTTCCGGCGCAAAAAGACCTTCCCGGTGATCGCCCGCGCCAGCAAGGCGCTCGACGAGCGCATCCGCGCCAAATGGGCGAAGGACTTGCCGAAGGATTTTTAGGCTGCATTCGGGGGAAGGACTTCGGCGTATTCCTGCGAAGTGCCATCAGCGCGGGCCGCAAACTCGGTCTGCTCCCTCCCCGCGTGCAGCCGATCTCGGGTAAACCCGAGTTCGGCTGCAAGCGGGGAAGGGGACTCACCGAGCACGCGGCGGCGTCAGGCCGGGCCTGCGATGTTTTCAAGCGCGCGTCGATCAGAAATGATGATCGAACCTCCGGAAATGCGGACGACCCCGGTACGCTGCCAATTGCGAAGACACTTATTCACGCTCTCGCGTGAGCTGCCCACCATGTTCGCCAGCTCCCGTTGACTGAAACGAATTTTTGCCGGCTCGGCGGCCGCAGAATCGGCCGCCCAATTCAAGACCCGCAGCATCGTCTTCGCCAACCGCACGGGCAGCTCGAGCAACGCAACTTCGGTGAACACTTGGTCGGTGTGCCGCAATCGCTGACACAAAAGCTTGACGAGGCTGGACCAGGCGGATGGGTTTCGTTCCAAGAACGAGAGAATGTCACGCCGGTCGAGAATCGCCACCGTGCATGCAGTCTCCGCAACGGCATCTGCGGATCGCTCTTTGCCATCCAAAACCGCAAGCTCGCCGAATACTTCGCCGGGCTGAATCATGGCCAGCAGCAGCTCTTTGCCGCCCGCGGACGGCACGCTGATGCGAATGGTCCCGCTGAGCAGCGCCATCATCTGGTCGCCGGGAGCGCCGATGGCGAAGACGGTTTCGCCCGCGGTAAACGTCCTGATCCGCGCGAGAGCAACGACCGCAGCCCGCTCGTCGCGACTCAAGCCGTCGAACAGAGGGCAATTCGCGAGAAGATAACCGGCTTCCTTGCGCGTGCTTTTGTCCGGACCCACGGCGCCTCCTCTGCGCGGTGTGAGCGAACTCATCGATACGCAGTGTAAGCGAACTCATCGATCCGCAGTGTGAGCGAACTCACGCGCATCGATGGCGCAGTCAATCAGAAACGGTCGCGCCCTCGTCCAAATGCCACGGTGATATGACAGTCATATAGTTTTTATCTATCGCGCTGCGGCGATTACTGCCGCCGCTTTGGGCGACGAGGCGAGAAATTCCGCAGCTTGCGCACTTCCCTTACCGCACTCGGCAAAAATTTTTTTGCGACCTGTGAAGTAGCTCACAGGCATTGTTGCTGCCGCGAATTCATCATGTGGACGTTGCCGAATCACGGGAGATCCCATGTCGACGACCGCTTATTTTCCGCTCGCGGAGACTCAAGCGGGCGCAGAGCGCAGCCGCTCGATGTGGCGCCGCGCCCTCGATGCGATGATTGAATCGCGAAGGCCAAAGGCCGAGGCGGAAGTCGATCGGCGCGACTGGTACCAGCGTCCGCGCCAGCGTCGCGATGAGCTCACGTATCGCATGATGGGCTCATGAGCGCGGACCAACCTCAATCGAAGAGGAGAGGGCAATGGAGTACCTCTTGAGCGCAGTGGCGTTCGCAGCGGTCATTGCGGCGCAATTCCTTGGCGTGGTGTTCGCGGCCGCCATGGGCGGTGACACCCGTTCTTGGGAAGAGCGCCTCCCACGACATTCGGGGGAATAGGACGCCCGCTTGCCGGCGCCACCGCAAGCGAACTCTGCTCGAGGAAGGAGATAGGCAATGCGCAGAATCAGTCTTGTCACCGCCATTTGCGTCGCTGCGACGACGATGCTCATCGCCGGCTGGAAGTTCGGCGCGCCCGCACCGAAAGCGGCGATCGCGACCGCCGACGCGGCGGGAGCAGCAAACCTGATCGCGCCGTTCGAGCTCATGGTCAGGCACGGCAAAAGCCTGCCGGTGGAAGCTTGGGACGCGTTTTGAATTCGCCGTTGAGGGCCCCTCACCCCCACTCCACTCCTAACCGAAGTCGGATTTACCCGACTTCGGCCGGCTTAACTGCCGAACTCGGGTAAACCCGAGTTCGGTGGGAGAGGGAAGCAGACCGAGCCAGCTGCATATTGATCATCCGGCACGACCCTCCGGGCCGGATCACGCCTGAATCTGCCAATCGTTGGAGACTGCGGCGTGCATGACGGGCCCTTCCGCTTTGACGCGGAAGCCGTCGAGCTGGAGGCCGTTCATCTCCCAGATGTAGACTTGGCCGCCGTCGTTGCGCCAGAGGATGTCGCCCTTGCCGTCGCCGTCGAAATCGCCGATGTCCTGGACGTGCCAATCGCTGGTGACCGGCGCGTGCGCCACGGCGCCTTCCGTTCTGACTTGCAAGCCGTTCATCGCCCAGATGTAGACCTGTCCCCCGTCGCTGCGCCAAAGGATGTCGCTCTTGCCGTCGCCGTCGAAGTCGCCGAGCCCCGCGACGTGCCAATCGCTGGTGACGAGCGCGTGCGCCACACCGCCTTCCGTTTTGATTTGCAGGCCGTTCATCTCCCAGATGTAAACCTGCCCGCCGTCGTTGCGCCATAAGATGTCGCTCTGGGTGTCGCCGTCGAAGTCGCCGACGCCCTCGATCTGCCAGTTATTGGGGACCAAAGCATGCGCGACACCGCCTTCGGTGTTGACCTGCAGGCCGTCCATTTCCCAGATGTAGACCGGGCCACTGTCGTTGCGCCACAGGATGTCGCTGTCGCCGTCCGCGTTGAAATCGCCGGTGCCCTGGACCTGCCAGTCGTTGGTGACCAACGCGTGCGCCACGCCGCCTTCGTTCTCGACTTGCAGGCCGTTCATCTGCCAGACGTAGACCGGGCCGCTCTGGTTGCGCCATAAGATGTCGCTGTCGCCGTCCCCGTTGAAGTCGCCGGTGCCCTGGAAGTGCCAGTCGCTGGTGACCAACGGGTGCGCCACGCCGCCTTCGCCGTTGGTCTGTAAGCCGCTCATGGTCCAGGCATAGACCTGGCCGGCGTCATTGCTCCAGAGAACGTCGCTGTTGCTGTCGCCGTTGATGTCAGAGTGCACGAGCCCGAGCCCCGAGAGCACCGTCCCGTCGCTGAAGCTGACCTTCTCGACGTGTCTTAGCGTGTCGAGCCCATCGGGTCC
>CBFGVM010000401.1:0-3919 GCA_965652015.1 uncultured Alphaproteobacteria bacterium | reverse complement strand
AGGACAACAGCCTGCGCACGGTGCTCGAGCGGCACGTGCCGCAGCTGCGACCGCATTTTGCCAATATCCGCAACGTGTACTTCCCCTGGGACCAGTGAGGCGACGATGCCCCGATCGTTGCGCATCCCCGGCTTGATCGATCTCATTCAGGCCGACGCGCGGTCGGACATCCGGGGTCTTGCCAATGACGCGCGCCTCGACCGCAAGTTCGAGCCGCGTGGGCCGCTGATCAATCGCATTCTGGTGCTGCGCCTCCGCAATGTATTGCGCATCGCCGGCACGCCGCTGCCGTCGGTCACGCCGCGCGAGGACGCGCAGCGCATGCGTGCCCAGGACAGCTTGCGGCGCCGGCTCGATCCGGCGGCGGGCAAGCCGCTGTGGGACGAGGAAACCATCGCCGGTCTGGTTGGCGCCGTACGCGGCACGCCCGGCGCTCCGCCTCTGGCTGAGGCCACGCAGCAGGCAGTCGGGCGCTTGTTCGCCGCCGATTACAAAGCGAGCCCGGAGAGCTGGACCGCGGCCCGCGTGCTTGACGCCGCCGTGCACACTCGCAACCCGCTGCGCTCGATCTTTCTCCATCTCAGCGGACGCCTCCAGCGGTCGCGTCGGCTGCTCGCCGATCTCGTCCACGGCGATCTCGCCGGCGTCCATGACACCGGTATCGCGGTCCACAATCTGGTGCGCGGGTTCGAGCGCATGCGCGAGCTGTGGAGGGAGCCGCGGTGGCGCTCCCCCTCGTCGGCAGATGCGGTGGTCGAACAATGCGTGTTTGCGCCGCCGAGCGTGCTGCGCCAGGCGGCAATGCCAGGCGCCACTATCTGCGGCGCCGTGCGCGCCGGCACCCTGGTCGCTCTCGAGCTCGAAGCTGCGCGCGAGCGCACGCCTGGGCGAGATGTCGAATTCATGGTGGGAAATTGGGCGCAGTGCCCAGCCGCCGCTTTCGTTCCGGCCTTGTTGCAGGCGGTGTGGAAGCGGGCGATTGCCGCGCCGACGGTCGAGGTCGTGTCATGAGCGATATCATTTTCACTCCGCTGCGATTCCGAAACCTCACGGTCAAGAACCGCATCTTCCGCTCGAATATCTCGGGCCGGTTCGACAATGAGGACGGTTCACTCACCCAGACACGCATCAATTGGGAATGCAAATTCGCAGCCGGCGGTGTCGGCGCGATCATCTCCTCCTACGTGCCGGTGCTGATGGAGGGACGCATCATCGCCGACTACGCCACAATCCACCGCGACGATTTCATCCCGTTGTGGGAGCGGCTTGGGGAGGCGGTGCATCGGTTCGACTGCAAGTACATCATGCAGCTCAGCCATTCGGGACGGCAGATGGATTTCCCGGGGGTGCACAATTCCCATCGGCCGGCGTTGAGCTCGACGAGCCGCAAGGAATCGCTGCACGGCTTTCTCTGCCGCGCTGCCAGCAAGGCCGAGATCGATCACCTCGTGCAAGCCTTCGCCGCCGGCGCGTGGCGGGCGCGCGAAGCCGGGCTCGATGGCGTCGAGCTGCACGCCGCCAACGGCTACCTCTTCACGCAGTTTCTCTCCTCCGGCATCAACGACCGCACCGATGAATATGGCGGGCCGCTGCAGGATCGCGCGCGGTTTCTGCTGGAGGTGATCCGCGCGATCCGCGACCGCGTCGGCCGCAACTTCCACCTCCAGGTCAAGCTCAGCGCGGTCGACCACAACAACGTCATCCCCTGGGAGAAGAAAGGGAACGTGCTCGCCGACACGATCGAAGTGGCGAAATGGTGCGAGAGCGAGGGCGCCGACGCCATTCACGTCTCGACCGGGTCGCTGTTTCCCCACCCGCTCAACCCGCCGGGCGATTTCTCCTTCGAAACCATCGCAACGACTTACGATGTCATGATCTCCTCCGGCGTGGATGCGTTCCGCAATTTCCTGCTGTTCCGCTACCGCATGCTGCGGCCGATCTTCCGCTGGATTTGGTTCCGCATGAAAAAAGGCCTGCCGATCGAAGGCGTCAGCATGGAAGAGGCGCGCGCGATCAAGGCCAACCTGACGGTGCCGGTGCTCAATACCGGCGGCTATCAGACCGCTTCGTTCATCCGCAACGGCATCGACTCGGGCGCATTCGATGGCGTCGCCATCGCCCGCTCGCTGGTCGCCAACAACGATCTCGTGCAGCAATGGGCCATGGGCCGCGACCTGCCCGAGCGGCCGTGCACCTATTGCAACAAGTGTCTGCTCAACGCGGCGAAGAATCCGATGGGCTGCTACGAGCTTGCCCGCTTCCCGAGCCGCGACGCCATGATCGACGAGCTGATGACGATCTACGCGACGCGCCCGACGCTCAATTTGCCGCCGGTTGCGCAAGCGCAGGCGAAGGCCGCGTGAGGAGGTCGATCGCCGTGGCCGCCGAAGCACCTGTCACCTACGTCGAGACGCAGTTGCGCCGGCGGCGACGTGTGCTCCTTCCGTTGCTGATCTTGCTCGCGCTGGCGTTGGTGATTGGCCTGATTGCAGTGGGCTTTGCCCTAGCTGCCGCGGAGCGGCTGACGCGCAATCGCACCGAGGCCTTTCCCGACATCACGGTTCATTTCGAGCATGGGTCGATTGGCGCCGACCAGAGCAGCGGCATTCCCTTCTGGGTCTGGAAGGCGCTGCCGCGACTGTTTCCTGCGGAGTTCGACGGTCATCTCGACTATCGCGCCTTCGGCTTTCTCTACCGGACCGACGGTGAGGGCCGGCAGGAGGAGCTGCCGATCGGCATTTCGAAACGCGATTTCCGTGGCGTCGATCTCGTCTGGTTCAACTGTGCCATATGCCACACCGGGACTTACCGGACCTCCGAAGGGGCCGAGCGCGTCATTGTCCGGGGTATGCCGTCGAACAACCTGAATCTGTATGGCTTCATCCGCTTCATCCTCGATGCCGGCGTGGACGAGCGGTTGAAGCCGGACAAACTCATCCCTGCGGTGCAGGCGGCTGGGGCAAATCTCAGTCTCGTCGAGCAGCAGGTATGGCGACTCGTCGTCATACCCCGGATGCGCGAAGGCTTCATCGAGCGGCGTTCACGCTTGCAGCCGTTCCTCGCTGCGCAGGCGCCCTGGGGGCCGGGCCGGGTCGACACCTTCAATCCCTACAAGCTGGTGCAGATGGAGATGATGCTCGATGCCGTTTCCCCTGACGAGCGTCATGCGGCGAGCGACTTTCCCTCGGTCTTCAATCAGAAGCCGCGCGAGGGCATGCATCTGCACTGGGACGGCAATAATTCCTCCCTCGCCGAGCGCAATCTCTCCGCCGCGCTCGGTGCCGGGGTCACGCCGGAGACCGCCGACCACGCCGCCATCGAACGCGTCGCCGCGTGGCTCGGCGATCTACAGCCGCCGCGCAGCCCGCACCGGGTCGATCCCGCCGCGGCCGAGCGCGGGCGCGGCAGCTACATGAACGCCTGCGCGGTCTGTCACGGTTACCAAGGTCCGGATCGCTACGTGTTCGAGGGTGCAAAGCTCGGCACGGTCGAGCCGAATAGCAAGCTCGGCGCGGATTCGGGACGGCTCGATTCCTATACCGAAGCCTTCCGCCAGCGCCAATTGGCCGAGCTGTTCGCTGGCACGCCCTTCCAGTTCAAACACTTCGTCAAGACCAACGGTTACGCCAACATGCCGCTCGACGGGCTGTGGCTGCGCGGCCCTTACCTGCACAACGGCTCGGTGCCGACGCTGCGAGCCCTGCTGGCGCCGCCGGCGGAACGCCCGGCCGCCTTCGTGCGCGGCATCGACGTCATCGACGGCAAGAATGGCGGCTTCCTATCGCCGAGCTGCACGCCGGGAACGCGCCTTGCGCAGGGCTTCTGTTACGACACCCGCCTTCCCGGCAACGGCAACGGCGGCCACACCTTTGGCAGCACGCTGCCGGCAAACGAGAAGGACGACCTCATCGCTTATCTG
>CBFGVM010000400.1:0-3964 GCA_965652015.1 uncultured Alphaproteobacteria bacterium | reverse complement strand
CTGGCCTTGTCGCTGCAGCCAGCGAGGCTCTCGCGAATTGCTTGACGCACAAGGGCGCGGCGTTTATAGCGCCCGCCCATGACGATGATCGCCGCCCGGATGTTTTCCCGCCGTCGCCGCGAAGAGCGGCCAAGTTTACGCAGGCTGCGTAGACTTGTCTGCGCTGCGGCAACGGGCGCGTAATCGCGCGTGATCGTCACCCGTGCCGCCGGATGAGGTTGTGCGGCACTGATCCTGATATCCTCCGCCGCCCTTTCTTGTCCGGTCGTTTTTCCCCGACTGCGAGAAGGAACGACCCATGCCCGAAGCGGTAGAGAAAACAGCCAAGATCGGCGTGCTTGGCGCATCCGGCTATACCGGAGCGGAACTGCTGCGCCTGCTCATCCGCCATCCGCGCGTGGAGGTCGTGCTGCTCACCGCCGAGCGCCGCGCCGGGCAACACATGCGGCAAGTCTTCCCCCAGTTCTCGCCTTATGCGCTGCCGAAGCTCGTGGCGGTTGACAGCGTTGACTGGAAGAAAGCCGCGCTTGATCTCGTCTTCTGCGCGCTGCCGCACGCGACCACGCAGACCGTGATCAAGGGCCTCCTTGCCGCGGCTCCGAATACGAAGGTCGTCGATCTCTCCGCAGATTTCCGCCTCGATGATACGGCCGACTATGCGCGCTGGTACGGCCACGAGCACCACGCCCCGGAGCTGCAAAGAGAGGCAGTCTATGGGCTTGCCGAAGTTTATCGCCAGAAAATCAAGACCGCGCGGCTGGTTGCCAATCCCGGTTGCTACACGACGTGCGCGGAGCTGCCCCTCATCCCGCTGCTGAGCGCGAAAGCGATCGATCCAGACGAGATCGTCATCGATGCCAAATCCGGCATGACCGGCGCCGGCCGCGCGGCGAAAGAAGAAATGCTGTTCTCGGAGGTCTCGGAAGGCTTTCACGCCTATGGCGTCGGCCATCACCGCCACATGGCCGAACTCGATCAGGAATTCTCGAAAGCCGCAGGACGCAAGATCGTCGTCAGCTTCACGCCGCATCTGCTTCCGATGAACCGCGGAATTTTTTCGACCATCTACGTGCGCGGGCTCAAGACCTCGCCCGATGCCCTGCATGCGATCCTCTTGAGAGCTTATGCGGACGAGCCGTTCGTGCACGTGCTGCCGTTCGGCGAAATGCCGCAGACCCGGCATGTGCGGGGCTGCAACATGATCTTCATCGGTGTGGCCAAAGATCGCATCGAGGGCCGCGCCATCATCTGCGCGGCGCTCGACAATCTTGCCAAGGGCGCCTCCGGGCAGGCCGTGCAGAACATGAACCTCATGCTCGGCTTTCCCGAGACGCTGGGGCTCGAGCAGGTGGCGCTGTTCCCGTGACGAGCAACCGATCTGGAAGCTCCGCGTGATCTGCGTGAGCGCGTCGCCGCTGTGGCGCACCTCAGTGCTGCAGGATCTTCGATAGAAAAACCTGGGCGCGCTCGCTGCGCGGCTTGCCGAAGAACTCAGCCGTCGGCGCGTCTTCGACGATCTCCCCCCTGTCCATGAACACCACGCGGTGGGCGACCCGGCGCGCGAAACCCATTTCGTGCGTGACCACCATCATGGTCATGCCTTCCTTGGCGAGCGCCACCATCACGTCGAGCACTTCGTTGATCATCTCGGGATCGAGCGCGGAGGTGGGCTCGTCGAACAGCATGGCGATCGGATCCATCGCCAGCGCGCGCGCAATCGCCACCCGCTGCTGCTGACCGCCGGAAAGCTCGCCCGGATATTTGCGGGCGTGCGCGGTCAAGCCGACGCGCTCGAGCAGGCGCATGCCTTTTGCCGCCGCTTCATCCTGCTTGCGGCCGAGCACCTTGATCTGCGCCAGTTCGAGATTGCGCATCACGGTGAGATGCGGGAACAGCTCGAAATGTTGAAACACCATGCCGATTCGCGCGCGAAGCTTAGGCAGATCGGTCTTCGGGTCGTTCACCGAAATGCCGGCGACGGTGATGGAGCCTTCCTGGAACGGCTCGAGTCCGTTGACGCATTTGATCAGCGTGGATTTGCCGGAGCCCGACGGACCGCACACCACGACGACCTCGCCCTTCTCCACATGGGTCGAGCACTGCTTCAGCACCTGAAAGTTGGGGTACCACTTGCTGACCTTGCTGAGCGTGATCATGAGCTGTCCTCAGCGGATGATCGCGACCCGCCGCTGCAATCGACGCACCAGCAGCGAGGCCACGAACGAGATCACGAAATAGACCAACGCGGCGAACAGGTACATCTCCACCAGACGCCCGTCGCGTTGCGCCACTTTCGATGCCGCGCCGAGAAAATCAGTGATGGAGAGCACGTAGACGAGCGAGGTGTCCTGGAAAAGGACGATGGTTTGCGTGAGCAGCACGGGGAGCATGTTGCGGAATGCCTGCGGCAGCACGATGTAGCCCATGGTCTGCAGATAGGTCATGCCGAGCGCCTGCGCGGCGCTGACTTGGCCACGCGGGATCGACTGAATACCGGCGCGCATGATCTCGGCGAAATAAGCGGCCTCGAACAGCGTGAAGGTCACGAGGGAAGACATGAACGCGCCGACTTGGATCGGCTGCGCAGCACCGGTGACCCACTGACCGATGAACGGAACCAGAAAGTAGAACCAGAAGATCACCAGCACCAGCGGTACGGATCGCATCAGATTCACGTACCCGGCGGCGAGCACGGAGAGCGGAGCAAAAGCGGAGAGCCGCATCATCGCGAGCAGCGTGCCGAAAATGATGCCGCCGCAGGTCGCGAGCGCGGTCAGCATGAGCGTGAAAGTCATGCCGTCATAGAAAAGGTAGGGCAGCGAGCGAATGATGACGTCGAAATCGAAATCCGCGAACATCGATGGCCTCAGTGTGTCGATGCCGCCGCCGGGGCAGCGCCGATGAACCCGGGCACGGCTGTGCGGCGCTCGACCCAGCGCATGCCGAACGTCACGACGATGTTGATCGCGATGTAGATGATCGTCGCAGCAGTGAACGCCTCGAACACCTGGAACGAGAATTCCTGCATGGCGCGAGCCCGCGCCGTCAGCTCCATCAACCCTATGGTGAGAGCGACTGCGCTGTTCTTGATGATGTTGAGAAATTCCGAGGTCAGCGGCGGCAGGATGACGCGATACGCCATCGGCAGCAGCACGTACATGTAGGCCTGGGCCCGCGTCATGCCGAGCGCGAGCGCGGCCCAGCCCTGGCCGCGGGCCAGACTCAAGATGCCGGCGCGCACCTGTTCGGCGACGCGCGCGGAGGTATAGAAGCCGAGCGAGACAACGGCCGTGTAGAAGGAGGCGTCGGGAAGCTGCTTGAGCCAGTCACCGGCCGCCGTCGGCAGCAGCTCGGGCAGCACGAAGTACCACAGGAACATCTGCACCAGCAGGGGGATGTTGCGGAACAATTCCACATAGGCGTTGCCGAGCTGCACCAGCCAGGGGTTCGGCGTGGTGCGAATGACGCCGACCAGCGATCCCATAACCAGCGCCAGGCACCACGCGCTGAGCGCGGTCGCGAGCGTCCACCAGGTGCCGAGGAGGAGCGTCTCCAGATAAGTGTGAACCCCGTCCGGCGAGGTCTGGAAAAAGATGCCCCAGTTCCAGTGGTAGTTCACGCCGGCCCCCTTATCACGTGACGATGATCAGATATCAGCGATCAGGAAATCCTCCGATCGCTGATCCTGTTATCGATCTTAAGGGCGCTCAATATACCGCCGGGTCGCCGCTGTCGGTCGGACTGGCGATCACCTTCTTGAAGGCGGCGCTCATCGGCACATCGAGATTGATCCCTTTGGGCGGGATCGGCTTGAGGAACCACTTGTCGTAGATCGGATTGATCGCGCCGCTGCGATAGGTGGTCATCATGGCTTCATCCACGACTTTCTTGAACGGGGCGTCGTCGCGACGGAGCATGATGCCGTAGGGCTCGACCGAAAGCGCGTCGGCGGAGATCTCATAGC
>CBFGVM010000399.1:0-3974 GCA_965652015.1 uncultured Alphaproteobacteria bacterium | reverse complement strand
CTACCGCTATTGGTTCCACCGACAGCTCGACTATCGCACCCTCGCGAAAGGCTGACATAGCGCAGGCGACATGGCTAGCGGCAGCCAGCCGTGCCGAACCTAGCCGGGGACGTTCATGCTGCGCATGGGCCTCAAACGACTGCTGGTGGCGGTGCCGAGCCTTGTGGGCGTGGTCATCGTCACGTTTCTGCTGACGCGCGCGCTGCCCGGTGACCCCGCTGCCTATTTCGCCGGACCTGCCGCGACCAAGGAGGCGATCGAGCAGATCCGGGTCAATCTCGGGCTCGACAAGCCGCTGATCGTGCAGTTCGGCCGCTATTTGGAGGACCTCACGCGTGGCGATCTTGGCAACTCGCTGACCACCGGCCAGCCGGTCGGCAAGGAAATCCGCGAACGCCTGCCCGCCTCCGCCGAACTGACCCTGCTCGGGTTGATCCTGTCGATCTCGATCGCGGTGCCGCTCGGCATCCTGGCAGCGACACGGCCTGGCTCGCTCATCGATCATGCCTGTCGCGTGCTGGCGACCGCCGGCGTGTCGCTGCCGGTGTTCTTCACCGGTCTCATCCTCGTTTACGTCTTCTACTACCTGCTGGGTTGGGCGCCGGCACCGCTCGGCCGGCTTGACGTTTTTTACAGCCCGCCGCCGCAGGTGACCGGCTTCTATCTGATCGACAGCGCGATTGCCGGCGACGGAGAGGTGTTTCTCGCAAGCCTCAAACAACTGATCCTTCCGGCAGCGACGCTGGGCATCTTCTCGCTCGCACCGATCGCGCGCATGACTCGCGCATCCATGCTCGCGGTGCTCGCCTCCGATTTCGTACGCACCGCACGCGCCAGCGGGCTCGCGCCCTACACTGTGATCGTCACCTACGCGTTTCGCAACGCGATGATCCCGGTCGTGACCACACTGGGCATGGTGTTCTCTTTCTTGCTCGGCGCCAACGTGCTGGTGGAGAAGGTGTTCGCTTGGCCCGGCATCGGTTCGTTCGCGGTGGAAGCGCTGATCGCCTCCGATTTCGCGCCGGTGCAGGGCTTCGTCCTCACCATGGCGGTGATGTATGTCGCCCTCAACCTGCTGATCGACATTCTGTACGGGCTGATCGACCCGCGCGTGAGGATCGAGGCATGACCGATCTCGCCCCACGCTCTTTGCGCGAATCGAGCACGCTCGGCGCCACACTTCGCCATGCCCGCTATGTCATCTCGGAAAATCCTGTCACCGGCGTTGCTTTCGGGCTGTTCGTGCTGATCGTGCTCGCAGCCCTGCTCGGGCCCGCTCTCGTCCCGTACGATCCGCTCGCAAGCAACACCGACGTGGCGCTGAAGCCCCCGTCGGCCCGGCACTGGTTCGGCACCGACCAGCTCGGTCGCGACGTGTTCAGCCGCGTCGTCGTCGCGACGCAGCTCGATTTCTTCATTGCCGTGGCATCAGTCGCCCTCGTCTTCGTGATGGGCGGGCTCGCCGGGGTCGCCGCCGGTTTCTTCGGCGGCTGGACCGATCGGATCGTCGGGCGGACCGCCGACACCATCATGGCGTTCCCACTGTTCGTGCTCGCCATGGGCATCGTCGCGGCGCTCGGCAACACGGTGCAGAACATCATCCTCGCCACCGCGATCGTAAACTTTCCGCTTTACGCCCGGGTCGCGCGGGCCGAGGCCAATGTACGCCGCGAGGCCGGATTCGTTCTTGCCGCGCGGCTCTCGGGAAATGGGGAGTTCCGCATCCTGCTGACGCAGATTCTGCCGAACATCATGCCGATCATGATCGTGCAGATGTCGCTGACCATGGGCTACGCAATCCTCAACGCAGCAGGACTATCGTTCATCGGCCTCGGCGTCCGCCCACCGACCGCCGAGTGGGGCATCATGGTCGCGGAGGGCGCAGCCTTCATGGTTTCGGGCGAATGGTGGATTGCGTTCTTTCCCGGCGCCGCGCTGATGACCGCGGTGTTCTGCTTCAATCTTCTGGGCGACGGGCTGCGCGACATCGTCGACCCGCAGCGGCGCACGTAGCATGACCACGATTCCGCTGCTCGACGTGCGCGATCTGACGGTGGAGTTCACCACCCGCCGCGGCATCGTTCGCGCGGTCGAGCGCATCAACATCACCATCGCCAAGGGCGAAACCGTCGGCATCGTCGGTGAATCCGGCTCCGGGAAGTCGGTCACCTCTTACGCCGTCATGCGCATCCTCGACCGTGCCGGACGCATCGCCGAAGGCTCAGTTGTGTTCAGCGGCATCGATGTAGCCTCGGCGGACGAGGACGCGATGCGGGATCTGCGCGGTCGCGAAATATCCATGATCTTTCAAAATCCACGCGCGGCGCTCAATCCGATCCGCAAAGTGGGCCGCCAGATCGAGGACGTGCTGCTGGAGCACGTCCAGGCGACGCACATTGACGCCACCCAGAGAGCGATCGAGTTGCTTGAGCAGGTTCGAATCGCGCGGCCACGTGAACGCTATCACGCCTATCCGTTCGAGCTGTCCGGCGGCATGTGCCAGCGCGTCGTCATTGCGCTCGCGCTCGCCTGCCAGCCGCAGCTGCTCATTGCCGACGAGCCGACCACCGGCCTCGACGTGACCACGCAAAAGGTGGTGATGGACTTGATCGCGGAGCTCACCCGCGAACGCGGCATGTCGACGATCCTGATCACCCACGATCTCGGACTTGCGGCAACTTACTGCGACCGCGTCGCCGTGATGGAGAAGGGCAGGGTGGTGGAGACCGCAAGCGCCCGCTCCATCTTCACCACGCCTGTGCACCGCTACACGCGCAAGCTGATGCGCGCCACGCCGCGTCCGGGCGTGTCGTTGCGCGATCTCCTGCCCGAGGAGGACGCCGCGCCGGCAACAGCCACCGTCGCCAAGCTCGCGCCCAAGGAAGATCGCGCGCCGTTGCTCGTCGTGCAGAAGCTCGTGAAGGAATACCCGCGCAAGGGCCTGGATGGATTTGGCGGCGTGCTGAAGAAATTCGTCCGCCGCGGTCCTGCGCCCGAGCCCGATACGTTCCGGGCCGTGGACGGCGTCAGTTTCACCGTCCGCCGCGGCGAGAGCGTTGGGCTCGTCGGCGAATCCGGATGCGGCAAGTCCACCACCTCGGCCATGATCATGCGTCTGATCGACAAGAGCGCCGGCACGATCGTGTTCGACGGCGAGGACATCGGCGAAATCCCGCCCAAGCAATTCGCCAAGCTGCCGATGCGCAAACGGATCCAGATGGTGTTCCAGGATCCGACCGACAGCCTAAATCCGCGATTTACTGCGGCACGCGCGATCGCCGATCCGATCTTGCGGCTCAGCGAGATCAAAGGGCGCGATGCGGTGCGCGCGCGTTGCGAGGAGCTGGCGCGCCGGGTCGGGCTGCCGCTCGATCTGCTCGACCGTTTTCCGCACCAGCTGTCGGGCGGGCAAAAAGCGCGCGTCGGCATCGCGCGTGCCATCGCGTTGCATCCGGAGCTCGTGATCCTCGACGAGCCGACTGCGGCGCTCGACGTGTCGGTGCAGGCGGTTGTGCTCAATCTGTTGCAGGACCTGAAGCAGTCGCTCGGTATGAGCTATTTGTTCGTGTCGCATGATCTCAATGTCGTGCGGCTTCTGTGCGACCGCGTCCTCGTCATGCGCGCGGGCAAGATCGTGGAAGAAGGCCCGACCGAACGCGTCCTGGTCGCGCCGGAGGTGCAGTACACCCGCGACCTGCTGGCCGCCATCCCGCAACCGAATTTCGGACCGGCGCGCGCTCTACCCGAACGCCGGGCGGCCGCGCCATGAAACGCAAAGCGTGCACAGGCGTCCGCGGTGCGGGCCCATCTTGCGACCGTGCGAGTTTTATGCCGGTTCGATCAGCTAGGCGGCTGTGGTTTGCGTCTGCGCCAGATAGGCGCGCCAACCGCCGAAGCTCGAAATATCGCGGCAGCCCGTAGCCGCTTCCGGCTCGACCAGGAAGCCCTTCACCGAGCGCCCGTCAGCCAGCCGC
>CBFGVM010000398.1:0-3976 GCA_965652015.1 uncultured Alphaproteobacteria bacterium | reverse complement strand
CAAGAAGTTTTCCAAAGACGGATGGATTGCATCGCAACTCGGGCCTGCCCGAGTTGCGCAATATTATGCACCGCAAGGCGGGCAAGCCCGACTTGCGGTGTCAAGCCCGGCCATGACGAACTATTTGCCGTCTCTGTGCGTTCGCGGGGACGACCCGCTAAATCCATCAAAACGGCACGACGATGCCGTCGAGCGGCGCGTCGCAATTGAGCAGGTTCACGCGCTTCGAGGCGATCAGAATGAGGCCATCGCTCTGGACCAGGCGATGGAATGCGGTACCGGCGAACAGCCGCTGGGCCTCGCGACGGTATTCGACCATGAGGAACTGCGAGCGCACGGTGCAGGCGGTGCTGTCGCCATCTTCGATCGACACGTTGCTGACGATGCGACTGGTGCGCGAACGCGGCTCCTGCGAATAGATCCGCGGACTCGCCAACCGCCGCACGCGCGTTTCGAGCAGACGCCGATCATCGTAGATCAGCGAGACGGTATCGTAGGGATTATCCTGATCCGGCTCGCTCGGCACCCAGTAAGAGCCGTCCGGGGTGAAGAGCGCGAGCCACTCGTCGAATTTACCCTCGTCGAGGAGCCGCGCTTCGTGCTGCAGGAAGCGCTCGCAGCGATGAACATCGAGCGCTTCGGCAACCCGGTGCGTCGCGCGATGGCGTAACGCCAGCACCGGACGCCGAGTTGGTACCGGAGGCTTCGCCTTGGCCTTGCGTCGTTTTGCCATGACGCGAATGCTTTAGGAGGCGGCGCGCACCGGTGCCGCCTGCCCCTTGGTCATGAGGGCAAGCCAAGCGTCCAGCATGTTGCGGATATAGACCTCGCTCGTCGAATTCTTGCCGCGGCGGCCGCCATGCGCGTCGGGGACGTCGCTCTGGTAGCCGCGGCCGACCTGCAGCCACTCAGAACCTTCGCTCGACATGCCCATATCGAGGCGGTGGTAGATTTCAAGATCGTCGGTGAGGACAAGTGAGCCGGTGCCGTTGACGATATTGGCGAAGCTGATCGTGTTGCGAAACATTTGATCGGGCGCGCCCTTGAGGCGGAAGCTGTACGCGTGCACGACCGTGCGGTTCACGGCGATCGGGTGTACCACGCGCATTTGCTGGAATTGACTCATCAGCGAGACGTTGGGGTAGATGTTCGAATTCCAGCGGCGCACTTCGAGAATGCGTGCTGTCTCGGCTTTCCCCTTCTTACGTTCCAACGCGGTGATGTAGTCGCGGAACACGGGATCTTTCAGTGCGGCGACGAGCTTACTGTCGTCATGGTAGTCGCCGAGATAGCTGTGACCGTTCGGATAGGTCCAGATTCCCACTTGCGACTCCCAGAAGCTGTAGGGGGCGCCGTTCTGGCGCATCTGGCGAATGGCGATCTCGCCGGCGCCATCGCTATGGACGTCGTCGGATTGCTGCTGCGCGGCGTCGATCGAAGAGCGGTGCGTGAATAGTGGGTGCGCCGCATCGCACAGGTTCTCGAAGTAGACCTTCCAGTTGCCCTCATACGCGTGCTTGAACACGCCGCCGGCGACCTCGATCTCGCCGTCGGGCGCGCGATCGATCATATCGTCCAGCGAGGTCGTCATGTGGCCGAGCCATTCCTCGAGGGCCGGTCCGTCGTTCGCCTCGCTCGCGAAGATGAAGCCGCGGTAGCTCTTCACGCGCGGCACCGGCAACATCGCCATTTTCGGATCCTTCGGATCGAAGCCGTGGGGGTAGCCGTGATTGAGCGGCACCGCCTTGAGCCGGCCGTCGAGGTGGTAGGTCCAACCGTGATAGCAACAGGTGAATTCCGGCGCGTTCCCTTGGTCGGTCGCCACGACGAGCGCGCCGCGATGGGCGCACTGGTTGCGGATCACGCGCACGCTGCCTTCATGGTCGCGCACCAGAACGACCGGCTTGCGTCCCATGCGCGTCGCGAAATAGTCGCCGGGCTTTTTGATCTGGCTCTCGTGCCCGACATACAGCCAAGCAGCGCCGAAGATGCGTTCCATCTCCAGCTCGAAGATCGTGGGATCGGTATACATCCGCCGGTGCACCCGGCCGGGTGCGATCAACAGAGGAAGCTCAGCATCGATGTTGCTCATGATCTCGTTCCCTGCCGCATGCTGCGGGGTAGGTCCCTTCGTCCTGATGCTATTGCAAATGATACCGCATCGTGGCCGCGAGCGCGACGCTACGTCGCCACGGTTCCCGTCGGCCGATGCAACGCGGTTTTCGTGCGCTGGCGGACCAGCCACTTGGAGCGTCCCGCCCAACCGAGCGCCATTGTTCGAAGCAACGGGGGCCAGGTGGTCGGAAGCCCGAGAAGGTAGGACATGCGCTGGGTATGCTCGGTGATCGGCCGCTCGTTCCTCTCCCATGTC
This sequence comes from uncultured Alphaproteobacteria bacterium, assembly GCA_965652015.1. GTDB lineage: Bacteria > Pseudomonadota > Alphaproteobacteria > Rhizobiales > Xanthobacteraceae > VAZQ01. The sequence continues at coordinate 1,605 of CBFGVM010000398.1, read as the reverse complement.
TCGAGCGCCGTCGGTACGTCGGCATTGCGCTCGAGATAGACCGCGAGCGACAGCGCGTTCATCATCGCGCATCCGGCGCCCTGTCCGATGTTCGGCGGCAGTGCGTGCGCAGCGTCGCCGATGATCGCCACCCGTCCCGCCGACCAGCGGCGGAGCTTGATCAGATCGAAGCGATCGTAGCGGCCCTGCTCGCCGAAGCGGTCGATCAGCGGCTCGAGGTGGGGAAACCAAGTCTTCCACGCATCCTTTCGCACCGGCGTCGCCTTGGCGACCCCGTCGCGATCGAGCATGGTCAGCGCGATATAGATGTCGCTTTCGCTGCAGGGCGTGTAGAGCACGCGCCGGGTGCCCGACCAATATTCGATCGTCGTGGCTCCGTCCGCCGCCAGACGCTCCTGCTCGGTTTTTGCCATCAGCAAGCGCGTGGCCCCATCCACGAGATACTTGCGCTTGGCCAATAGGCCGAGCGCATCACGCGCGGCCGAATTGCTGCCGTCGGCGCCGATGATCAAGTCGGCTTTGAGCCTGCGGTCATTCGCCAGCATGAGTTCGCCGTCGGCACTCGCGCCGGTCGCAACCGAACCGGTGACGATCTCGGCGCCGGCGCGCATCGCCGCCGCCGCCAGCGCATCAATGACCCGCTGGCGCACGATGCTGAACACGCGGCTGCCCTGCCAGCGGTGCACCGAGATCACGCGGTTGCGGTCATCGCGGACCTCGCGGGTATGAGCGAAGGGCGCTCCCTTGACCGCCTCGTCATAGACGCCGAGTGCCGTCAGCACGCGCAGCCCGTTTTCGTAGATGTAGATGCCGGCGCCTGTGGTGCGCAGGCGTTCTCCGCGCTCGTGCACGCGCACGCTCCAGCCGCGCTGCGCCAGCGCGCAGGCCGCCGCAAGGCCGGCAAAGCCAGCACCGGCGATTTCGGCGTGCCGCTTCATGGCGTCATCCTATGGCTTCGCGGGATCAAGGGTAGCCCTCGCCGACCGGCTGGCGCTATGATGACGGACAAAGGGCGAGCGAGGCTCGCGAGGAGGAATGCCATGGCACGTCTGCGCCACTTTGCCGTCTGCGTGAAGGACCTCGACAAGGCGGCGGAGTTCTACGCCAGCGTGTTCGACCTCAAGCGGGTCGGGCGCGAGGATCTGGACATCGGTTCGGCGATCTATATGACCGACGGCGTGATTAATCTCGCGCTGCTCAATTTCAAGGGAAAGGCCGGCAGCAAGGCGTCCGACATCAAAGAGGGCACAACCTTCGTCGGCGCGCATCATTTCGGCTTCCAGGTCGATGATCTCGCCGAAACGGAAAAGCGCATCGAGGCGAACGGCGGCAAGTTTTTCTTCGACCTCGGCGACGAGCGCCACGGCAATTTCGAGCGCAAGTTCAAGGACCCCGACGGGGTCATCTTCGATATTTCAAAGAACGGCTGGCAGGGAACCGACGGCTATAAGAAATAAAACCAGCGTCGCCCGCGTGGCGCTTGCAGTCCCGTCCGCGGGCGAGGCGTAAACACGCGTGATGTAACGATCACAGCAATCACACGCTCGGTCCTACCCTCCCCCTTGTGGGGAGGGTCGGCGCACGCAGGCAAGCTTGCGCAGCCTG
>CBFGVM010000397.1:0-3986 GCA_965652015.1 uncultured Alphaproteobacteria bacterium | reverse complement strand
GGGACCCTCCTGCTTACGAGGAAATGAGCGGGGGTCTGAATGCCGTCCCTTGCCATGGCGTGCAATCGAGGGGAGAACTGGCACATGCACAACAGGCATGTGACAGCTTCCATCCGGACGTTTCTCCTCTGCGCACTGCTGGTCTATCCCAGTGCAACGCTCGCGCAGGGCACCCCGGTCGGCATGCAGCAGCTCGAATTCGTCGATGCGCAGGACGGCGGCCGGCATCTGGCGCTGACCGTCTTCTATCCGGCCGCGCTCCGCGACCGCTCCGCCGCCCGTTTCGTCATGCCGTTCTTCGCAAACCTCGAACTTTACAAGGATGCCGAGGCGGCATTCGACGGCACGACGCGTCCGCTCGTCATGCTCTCGCACGGGCGCGGCAGCAACGGCCTCTATTATGCCTGGTTCGCCGAGGCTCTGGCTGCGCGCGGCTACATCGTCGCAGCGCTCAATCACTACCGCGCCAACACGTACGACTCGACGATCGCCTATCTTGCGAACAAGCTGTGGCAACGTCCACGCGATGTCAGCCTCAGCATCAGTTTCCTCCTGAACGATCCGTTCTGGGGCAAGATGATCGATGCGAGCCGGATCGGCGTGGCCGGCCACTCGCAAGGCGGCTTCACCGCGCTCTGGGTGGGCGGGGCCAGGATCAATCCCGAAAAGTACCTCGCCTTCCAACGCGGCTGGCGCAACAATCAGATGGTCCCGGAATATCTGCGCAACGAATTGCCGCTCGATGCCGGCCCCGCGCTCGACGTACACGACAAGCGCCTCAAGGCCGTCTTCGCCATGGCGCCCGGCATCGTGCAAGCCTTCGGCATGGACTCAGCGGGGCTACAGCAGCTCCAAGTGCCGACCTACATCACGGTCGGCGCTGGCGATACCCAGGCGCCGCCGAAGGACAATGCCGAGTTCGCTGCCCGACACGTCCCGCGCGCAGAGCTTTACGTGATTCCGGGTCGAGTGGACCACGACATCTTCGTCAACGAGTGCAACGAGGACGGCAAAAATGAATTCCCGCAGGCCTGCATCGACGCTCCCGGCGTCGATCGTGGCCGCATCCATGCGACGATCGGCGAGGCGGCGGTGAGGTTCTTTGATGCCAGCCTGAACGTGCCGCGCTGAAAGTGATGCGAATCCGCTTGACCGGCTCGCCGTGACATTGTCCACCGTCGTCTCCGCGTAAGCGGGGACCCATAACCACCGCCTCTGGAATATGGGTCCCCGCTTTCGCGGGGACGACAGTATGGGTTACGCCTTTCTTTTGGCGGACAGCCGCTCGTCGAGCCGGCGCAGGTCGACGACCATACGCTCATGCGTGCCGCGCCCGATCTCCTCCTTCTCGTCGCGCGCTTTGACGTTGAAGGCGACGCGGCGGCCGTCGACGCGGGTGACCTCGGCTTCGGCGGTCACCTCGTGCCCGGCCGGCGTCGCCGCGAGATGGCGGACGTCGATGGCGGTGCCGACCGCGCTCTCGCCGGCATCGAGATAGCCGCGGATGGCGTTGAGCGCGGCATTCTCCATCGCCGTGATCATCATCGGAGTGGCGAACACGGGAGGGAGCGTCGCGTCCTTGAATTGGTTGGCAAGATGCGCGGGCGTCACGCGCAGCTTGAATGTTCCCTTTGCTCCCAGCGGAATCGGCCGCATGCGCCATCATAAGTGTTCGGCCGGGGAGGATCACCCCCGGGGGAGCGCCGGCTTAAACCGAGCGCGTCCGGAGGCGGCGCAGCAGTAGACCGGTTTCGTTGCTACAGTGACGGCGATGGCGCTCACGAAGCACGGCCCAGCGGCAATGGTGATCACGCTGACCCCGATTCCCGACATTGCCCTGGTCCGGCCGGGGGACGACCTTGCCGCGCTTATGATCGCCGCCTGCGCGCGGAACGCCCTTGCGCCTGCGGATGGCGACATCCTGGCGGTGGCACAGAAAATCGTGTCCAAGGCGGAAGGGCGTTACGTCGATCTGGCAAAGATTCAGCCCTCGCCGCGCGCCGCTGCGCTCGCTGCCGAGGTGGAGAAAGATCCGCGTCTGGTCGAAGTCATCCTCGCGGAGTCCCGACGCGTGGTGCGGCAGAGCCCGGGCGTCTTGATCGTCGAACATCGGCTCGGCTTCATCATGGCGAATGCGGGCGTCGACCGCTCCAATATCGACCCCGAGATCGCCGCCGAGCCCGTGCTGTTGCTGCCGAGCGATCCGGATGCCTCCGCCGAGCGATTGCACCAGCGGCTCGCCGCGCATTTTGGCAAGCGGCTCGGCGTTGTCATTACCGACAGTTGGGGGCGCGCATGGCGACGCGGCACGGTCGGCGTGGCGCTCGGGGTTGCAGGACTGCCCGCGCTCATGGACATGCGCGGACGACCAGACCTGTTCGAACGCGCACTGCGCGTCACGCAAACCGCATTTGCCGACGAGATCGCCAGTGCCGCATCGCTCGTGATGGGGCAAGCGGACGAAGCAAGACCGATGGTGCTGGTGCGGGGTGTGCCCTGGTCAGGATCGCCCTTGCCGGGCGCCGCGCTGATCCGGCCGGCCGAAGAGGATCTGTTCCGGTGAGCGCCGCCGCAAATCGCAATCTTGTCGTTGCGCTGTGCGGTGGCATCGGTGGCGCCAAGCTCGCCCTGGGGCTAAGCCGCGTCGTGCCGGGCGCGGATCTCATGCTGGTCGCCAATACGGGCGATGACTTCGAGCATCTCGGGCTCGCCATCTCGCCCGACCTCGACACCATCATGTATACGCTGGCTGGCCTTGATGACCCGCAACGCGGCTGGGGCCGGCGCAATGAGACCTGGACCTTCATGGCGGCGCTCGAAGCGCTCGGCGGCGAAACCTGGTTTGCGCTCGGCGACGGCGACCTCGCGACCCATGTGGAGCGCACGCGACGGCGCAGGGCTGGCGAGGCCTTATCCGCCATCACCGCCGATTTCTGCCGCCGCTTGGGAATTGCCGCGCGCGTCGTCCCGATGAGCAACGATATCGTGCGCACGCGGCTGCGCACCGACGAGGGCTGGCTCGACTTTCAGGATTATTTCGTGCGGCGGCGGTGCGCCCCGCGGGTCCTGGAAGTGGTTTATGACGGCGCCGCCGCCGCACGCGCCCATGCCGACGTTCTGGCCGCGCTCGGTGATCCCCGTCTGCGCGCAGTCGTGATCTGTCCGTCCAATCCGTTTCTCAGCATCGAGCCGATCCTCGCCGTCCCCGATTTACGCGAGGCGATCGCCCGCGCCGCCGCGCCGGTCGTGGCAGTCTCCCCGATCATCGGCGGGCACGCGGTCAAGGGCCCGACTGCTAAAATGATGTCCGAGCTCGGGCTCGAGGTGAACGCAGTGACGGTGGCGCGGCGGTACCAGGAGTTGCTCGATGCCTATGTGCTCGACCGCGCCGATGCTGCAGAGGCGGGGAAGCTTGGCATTCCAGTGACGGTGACGCATACGCTGATGAGGACGCTCACAGACCGCGAGGACTTGGCGCGGCACGCGCTCGCCAGCGCCGACGCTTTGGCAAAGGCGACGGCATGAATGCTCGCCGCAACATCTACGCGGTGGTCCCCATCAAAGAAACGGGCGACGCCAAGCAGCGGCTCGCCCAAGTGCTCGGCACGGCGCGGCGACAAGAACTGGCGCTGGCCATGTTCGAGGACGTGCTGGCGACGCTCGCCCGCGTCCGCGAACTCGCCGGCATTATCGTGGTGACAGTCGACGCCGCGGCAATGGAGGTCGCGCTACGATACGGTGCGCGCGTGTTAACCGAGGGCGCGCAGGAAGGGCACACCGGCGCGGTGGCGGCCGCAGCCCGGCAGCTCGCGGCGGACAACATGCTCACCCTCCCGGGCGACATTCCACTCCTACAAGAGGAAGACATCCGCCAAGTCATCGATGTCCATCGGGATACGATCTCTCGCGAGGCGCGCGGCTTCATCATCGTGCCGGCGCACGATGAGCGTGGCTCGAACGCCATTCTCTGCTCGCCGGCTGGCGCC
>CBFGVM010000396.1:0-4016 GCA_965652015.1 uncultured Alphaproteobacteria bacterium | reverse complement strand
GCAGGACCTCGACCAACAGATCGCGGAACTCGGTGCCGAGCTCGATGCGCTCAAGGCGGAGCGCGCCGTTTGGGAGCGCCGCGTGTCGCTGCTGAAGCCCGAAAGCATCGATCCCGACCTGCTCGACGAGCGCGCCCGGGTTCTGCTCAACTACGCCGATCCCCGCGAGCTTACGCTGCGCCTCAAGCAACCCTGATCGCTGCGGGCCGTGGCGCCAGCGGCGGCCGAATTTGCCAAGCCGCTTCGCGCTACCTATGTCCCGGCCCAAGAGCGCCGCTGGCTTCCCATCCGCTTCCGCCCTGCGGCAATTTCGGCTATTGGGGAACCTGGCCGCCTCGCCGACGTATAGTCCCCACCCTGAGGAGAAGAATGGCCGTTGCCAGCAACAAACCAGCGGCTCAGCCCGCCGTGCGCCGGGCAACCGTCCAACCTGCGGCTGAAATCCCCGACTTCAACCAGGAGCAGGAGCTTCAGGCCTATCGCCAGATGCTCCTCATCCGCCGCTTCGAAGAGAAGGCCGGACAGCTCTACGGCATGGGCCTGATCGGTGGCTTCTGCCATCTCTACATCGGTCAGGAGGCGGTCGTCATCGGCATGCAGATGGCGATCAAGTCGGGTGACGAGGTCATCACCGGATACCGCGACCACGGCCACATGCTGGCTTGCGGCATGGATCCCAAGGGCGTGATGGCGGAATTGACCGGGCGGCGCGGAGGCTACTCCAAAGGCAAGGGCGGCTCGATGCACATGTTTTCCGCTGAAAAGTGCTTTTTCGGCGGACACGGCATCGTCGGCGCCCAGGTTCCGCTCGGAACCGGACTCGCTTTCGCCAACAAATACCGGGGCAACGACCACGTTTCGCTTACCTATTTAGGCGACGGCGCCGCCAACCAGGGCCAGGTGTACGAAAGCTTCAATATGGCCAAGCTGTGGAAGCTGCCGGTGATCTACATCATCGAAAACAATCAGTACGGAATGGGCACTTCCGTTGCCCGTGCATCGGCGACCACGAACCTATCCCAGCGCGGGCGCTCGTTCGATATTCCCGGCGAGCAGATCGATGGCATGGACGTGCGCGCGGTCAAGGCCGCTGGCGACAAGGCGGTGGGATGGTGCCGCGACGGCAACGGGCCCATCATTCTCGAAATGCTGACCTATCGCTATCGCGGCCACTCGATGTCGGATCCCGCCAAGTACCGACCCAAGGAGGAAGTCGACAAAGTGCGTACCGAGCACGATCCGATCGAGCAGGTGCGAAACCGTCTATTGAAGAAGGGCTTTGCAAGTGAGGACTCGTTGAAGAAGGTCGACGCTGAAGTGCGCGCCATCATCAACGAAGCGGCCGAATTCGCCACTAACGACGCGGAGCCCGATCCGGCCGAGCTCTGGACCGACGTATACGCCGGGTAGCACATGGCGGCCAAAATCGACAGATCGCCCGTCGCCTTCTCCGCCGATCCGATGGCGCCTGATCTCGCGCGGTTCCTCGGCTCAACCGGCAACGGGTGACGCGTCGATGCCCACTCCCGTCCTGATGCCGGCGCTCTCTCCCACGATGGAGAAGGGCAATCTCGCCAAATGGCACAAGAAAGAGGGCGACGCGGTCAAGTCCGGCGATGTGATCGCCGAGATTGAGACCGACAAAGCCACGATGGAGGTCGAGGCGGTCGACGAAGGCACCCTCGGCAAGATTTTGGTGCCGGAAGGAACCAATGACGTGGCGGTCAATACCCCGATCGCCATGATCCTGGAGGAGGGCGAGGACGCTTCTGCATTGACCGACGGCGGTGCCGTTCGCCAGCAGAGGTCCCCGACCACCGCGCCGCCCGCCAAGGCCGAACAACCGGAGATGCAAGTCGAGCCGGCGTCCGCGCCGGCGAAGGTCAGCGCGCCGCGCCAACTGCAAGCTCCGCCGGAGCCCGATCTCCCCGAAGGCACCGAAATGGTCACGATGACCGTGCGCGAGGCGCTGCGCGACGCGATGGCGGAAGAAATGCGCCGCGACGAGACCGTCTTCATCATCGGCGAGGAGGTCGCCGAATATCAGGGCGCGTACAAGGTGACCCAGGGCCTGCTGCAGGAATTCGGCTCGCGGCGCGTGATCGATACTCCGATCACCGAGCACGCCATGGCCGGGCTCGGGGTCGGCGCGGCCTTCGCCGGCCTCAAGCCGATCGTCGAGTTCATGACGTTCAACTTCGCCATGCAGGCCATGGATCAGCTCATCAATTCGGCGGCCAAGACCCGCTACATGTCCGGCGGCCAGATGAGCGTAGCGGCGGTATTCCGCGGGCCGAACGGGCCGGCCGCCCGCGTCGCCGCCCAGCACAGCCAGGACTACACGTCCTGGTATTCGCATGTTCCCGGTCTCAAAGTGATCGCGCCCTATACCGCCGCCGACGCCAAGGGCCTGCTCAAATCCGCGATCCGCGACCTCAACCCAGTCATCTTTCTCGAAAATGAAATCCTCTACGGCCAGAGCTTTCCAGTCCCCAAGCTCGACGACTATCTGGTGCCGATCGGGAAAGCGAAGATCGCGCGCTCCGGCACCGACGTAACCATCGTCGCCTGGTCGATGGGGATGTCTTATGCGCTCAAAGCCGCCGATGAATTGGCCAAGGAGAACATCAATGCCGAGGTCATCGACCTGCGCACGCTCAAGCCGATGGATATAGAAGCGATCATCGAGTCAGTGAAGAAGACCGGCCGTGTCGTGACCGTCGAAGAAGGTTGGCGGCAATCGGGCGTCGGGGCGGAGATTGCCGCGAGCGTGACCGAACAGGCTTTCGATTGGCTGGACGCCCCCGTGACCCGCGTCACCGGCAAGGACGTGCCGATGCCGTACGCGGCCAATCTCGAGAAACTCGCGCTGCCTTCGGTTGCAGACGTGGTCGCGGCGGCGAAGGCGGTCTGTTACCGGTGAGGAAGCCATGGCGACATTCGACGCGCTGCACGTTCCGCCGACTGCGCTCGAACATGGCGGGGTCGAGGTTTTGCGCGCGGCAATCGTAGAAGGGGGCCTGCACGTTTCGCTGCGCCGCGCCTTCGACGACCCGCAGGCCTGGGGCATGCTCATCGCCGACGTCGCCAGACACGCTGCGCGGATCTTCGCTAAAGAAACCAAACTGACCGAGGACGACGCACTCGAGCGTATCCGCGCGATGTTCGATGCGGAGATGGATGCGCCCACCGATCCCGGCACCACCAGCGCGATCAGCTAGGCGCTCGAGACGCTCATGCCGGTCAATATTCTCATGCCCGCGCTGTCGCCCACCATGGAGAAGGGCAACCTCGCGAAGTGGTTCAAGAAGGAGGGCGACAAGGTCAAGCCGGGCGACGTCATCGCCGAGATCGAAACCGATAAGGCGACGATGGAATACGAGGCGGTCGACGAAGGCACGCTCGCCAAGATCGTGGTTCCGGAAGGCACGCAGGACGTGCCGGTCCAGTCGCTCATCGCCGTGTTGGCGGAGGAGGGGGAAGACGTCAAGGCGGCCGCGGCTGCTGCAGGCAAAAGCGCGCCCGCGCCAGTGAAACCGGCGCCGTCGAAGCCGGCAAGCGCGCCCCCGCCGGCGGCCACGAGCACTTCAGCGCGGCCGGCACCGCCGGCGCCGCCCAAGGCGGCGGAGCCCGCCCGCGCGCCACCGCAAGCACCGCAGGCTCCCGCTCGTCAGCGCGGAGAAGGCGAGGACATTGCCCGCACCAACCGCGTGTTTTCGTCTCCGCTGGCGCGCCGGCTGGCCAAGGAGACCGGGATCGACCTTGCGCGCATCCAAGGTTCCGGCCCGCACGGCCGCGTCATTGCGCGCGACGTGGAGGCAGCCAAGTCAGGTCGCGGAATCGGGGCTCCCGCAGCGGCAGCCGCAGCGGCCCCGATGGTGCAAGCGCCAGCTGATGAGAAGATCGTCGCGCTGTTTGAGCTCGGCTCCTACGACGCGGTCCCTCATGACAGCATTCGGAAGGTGATCGCTCGCCGGCTCCTCGAAGCGAAGCTCACCATTCCGCATTTTTATCTC
>CBFGVM010000395.1:0-4023 GCA_965652015.1 uncultured Alphaproteobacteria bacterium | reverse complement strand
AGCGGCGCGTAGTAGCGAAGCTCGTTGCGCAGAAAATTGCCGATCCGTCTGCCCCGATTGCGCAGCACGCGCACCAGCCCGGCGTCGACGAAATAGGTATGCAGGATGCTATCGCGTGTCGTTACTTCAGGCCCCACCTGATCGGCGGAATGCCAGGTGTCCTCGCCCACCGCGAACGCGTAGCCGGCATTGGGCACGAATTTCATCTGGATGCGTTTGGGCAAGCTACCATCGGCAAGCTTCTCGTGGAAAATCGTGCCGATGTGGGGATGCGCTGCATCGCTCGGCAGGAAGAGTTGCACTGTAATTCCCTTCCAGCGCGAATCGGTGTGCGGGTCGATTTTGTAACCCGGCACATCCCTGGTGAGGATGGGGATTGGATACATGCCGACTTGGGCATAGTCGGACCCGAAGCGGCGCGCCAGCGCGGGCGCGAGCCGTCGCACGAACGCGGCTTTGACGGCATCCGAGCACAGCGCGCGACCAACGATATCCCAGATGACGCGCTTCTCCGGCGGCAGATGCCGGATATATTCGGGAAAGAGATCGATCTTCACCCGAGTATGGGTGCCGTCCTCCAGCACGTTGCATTGGTTTTGACCGTAGAGCGGCCGATAATCCGATGCTTGCGGCATCGCTGCCAACATGGACGCGTAAACGTCGTCCGGAAAGACTCGCTCGAGCTGAAGATGATAGAACGGCGTCTCGACGATGCGGGCATTATCGATCGATCGCACGATGAGATCGCACAGGCGGCTGACCGCGCCGGCGCGATCCGCGCGGCTCAATTCAACGCTTTGATCCATATTTGCCTCGAGTGTCATCCATTATACGGAGGGAGCCGCAGATCCCGTTCCGCAGTTTGCCATGCCTAACGCAGCGCCGCCTACCATAACCTAAAGCTTAGGATCAACCGCGGAACCTGTGCTGCATAGCGGCCCCACGGCCCGGGCCCTGTTGGGGATTGCGCCGCCTTTCACGAAGGGCGCTGTCGATGTCGGAGCAACCCCATCCCACGGCCGCCAGCAGCGTGTACTATACGACGGTAAGACGCAGCAGGGGTGGGCCGCGCGGTGATCGAGCGGGGCAGGTCGCGCGGACGAGCTGAGGCATGGCGGCCTTGGATCGCGGCCGGGCGCAGGCCGGCCCTCGCCTGGCCGCAGCCGCTCGTCAACTTCGCGCAGCGGGCCGCACAGCGCCTGCGCGAATGGGCGGCGGCCGAAATTGCTCCCGGGCGGTTGGTGCCGTGGCTCGCGATCGCATTTGGCTGCGGGATCATCGTCTATTTCGCCGTCGAGCGAGAGCCCGCGCTGTGGGCAGCAGCCGCGCTGGTTACCGCAACGGTAACACTGGCGATCCTTTGCCGGCGTCGGCCATTTGCATTTTCGGCGATGGTCGGCCTTGCCGCCCTAGCGGCCGGATTTACGACCGCCACGATGAAGCGCGAAATCATCGCCCATCCGGTGCTGTTCGCACCGGCATGGAACGTTGAGCTTGCAGGCTTCGTCGAGGTGCGCGAAGAGCGCGAACGCTCCGACCGCATTGTCGTGCGCCTTGAGCGCATCCTGGAGCCGCGATTTAGCGAGAAACTCGAGCGCGTGCGGGTATCCGTGCGCAAAGGCACCGCGCCGCCGGTCGGCAGTTTCATCGAGTTCAGGGCGCGGTTGTCTCCGCCGCTCGAGCCGTTGCGGCCCGGCGGTTACGATTTCGCACGCGATATGTATTTCCAGCGTATTGGCGCCTCGGGTTTCGTGTTGGGCTCCATCCGCACGGTCGAAGCGCCGCACCCACCCGGACTGCGGCTGCGCTACGCCTCGCTCATCGACGGTATGCGCGAAGCCATCGACAAGCGCATCCGCGCGGTCTTGCCGGGCGACAAGGGGGCGATCGCCTCGGCGCTCATCACTGGCAAGCGGGACACGATATCGACGCCGGTGAACGAAGCCATGTACGTGTCGGGTCTCGCCCACGTGCTCTCGATCTCCGGCTATCACATGGCAGTGGTGGCCGGCGTCGTGTTCTTTGCGCTGCGGGCGCTATTTGCGCTCATGCCGGCCTTCAGCAACCGCCATCCGATCAAGAAATGGGCGGCGCTCGCCGCCTTGGGCGCGGCGGCATTCTATCTTGCGCTGTCCGGAGCCGAGGTTGCGACGCAACGCGCGTTCATCATGATCGCGATCGTGCTCATCGGAGTGATGGTCGATCGCCCGACATTGACCTTCCGCACGCTCACGGTGGCAGCGTTTGGCGTGTTGCTGCTCGCGCCCGAAGCCATCGTTCATCCGAGCTTTCAGATGTCGTTCGCAGCGACGCTGGCACTCGTCGCCGGATATCAGCAGGGCCTGTCCTGGATGAGCCACGGGGGCGATACGCCGCTGGCGACGAAGATCGCGCTCTGGGGCGGCCGCGAGATCGTCGGCCTGCTCATCGTCTCGTTGCTCGCGGGCACCGCGACCATTCCTTACCTTGCGTATCACTTCCACCGCGTTTCCCCGTACGGCGTGGTCGCGAATCTGATCGCGATGCCCATCGTATCCGTCTGGATCATGCCGATAGGAATCCTCGGCTTGATAAGCATGCCGTTCGGCCTCGATGGCATGTGCTGGCGGCTGATGGGCGCTGGCATCGACTGGATGACCGCCATTGCGACGTGGGTGACGAGCTTCCCGGGAGCGTTGGGACGCGTTGCGGCGTTCGGGGCCGGTCCACTGCTGCTGTGCACGGCCGGACTGGTCGTGCTTTGTCTATTCAAGACGCCGTTGCGGCTCATCGGCGCGGTGCTGATCGGCGGCGCGATTCTCCTGATGCTTCGAGCACCCAAGCCCGATGTCCTGATCGCCGCTGGCGGCAGCGCCGTTGCCCTGCGAGGGGAGAACGGTCGACTTTCCATGGTCAAATCCGGCAGCGACGTCTTTGCATTCCGTGAATGGCTTGCGGCCGACGCCGACGCGCGCGCGCCGACCGACAGTACGCTTGGCGAAGGGGTCAGATGCGATGCGGCAGGCTGTATCGGCAAGCTGCGCGACGGCTCGCTGGTCGCCATCGCCAAGACGCTCGAAGCCTTCGAGGAGGACTGCCGCCGGACCGTGCTGGTGGTGAGCGCTCGCGCTGCGCCGCCCGGCTGTAGCGCCCTCGTGATCGACCGCGACGTGTCGCGACGCTCTGGCGCCCTGGCATTGCGCCGCCGCGGCGAGCAGTTTGAGATCACCGCTGCACGGCCGCCGGGCTACGACCGCCCGTGGGCACGCGCTGCTGTACCCGCTGTCGACGCGCTTGAGCCGAGTCGCACGACGCGGCCGCGCGATGCCACGCCGCGCCAAGACGATCTGGAGGCGGGCGATTGACAGGTCGCGCTTCGATTCAAAGCCGGAACGATCAATATCGCCGGAACAAGCCGACCAGCTTGCCCTGGATACGCACCCGGTTGGGCGGAAGGATTTTGACCTCGTAGGAGGGATTTGCCGGTTCGAGCGCAATCGAGGCTCCGCGGCGGCGAAAACGCTTGAGAGTGGCCTCTTCCTCGTCGACCAGAGCCACGACGATATCGCCAGTGTCAGCCGCTTCCGTCTTTTTGAGGAGCGCAATATCGCCGTCGAGAATGCCCGCCTCGATCATACTGTCGCCCTTCACCTCGAGTGCGAAATGTTCCCCGCTGGAGAGCACGTCGGGCGGCATATTGATGACGTGGCTCTTGGTCTGGATCGCCTCGATCGGCGTGCCGGCAGCTATGCGTCCCATCACCGGTACCGCGACTGGGCGCCCGCCGTCGTCCTCCGAAGCAGTCCGTGTCCGCCCGAGATTGCCCTCGATTACGCTCGGGGTGAATCCGCGAGCGCGAGCGCTGCCGATGCCATGGGCCACCGACTCCGGCAGCTTGATGACCTCGATGGCGCGGGCGCGATTGGGAAGCCGCCGGATGAAGCCGCGCTCTTCGAGCGCGGTAATGAGGCGATGGATGCCGGACTTCGAACGCAGGTCGAGCGCATCCTTCATCTCGTCGAAGGAGGGCGGCACGCCGGCCTC
>CBFGVM010000394.1:0-4029 GCA_965652015.1 uncultured Alphaproteobacteria bacterium | reverse complement strand
GTGCTGATGTATCCGCTCTATCTCGTGATCTTCGGCAGGAGCGCGCTCACCATCGTGATGATGGGCTTCACCGCCGGGCTCGCCCCCGTCATCCTGAAGACGCTCGAGGGCCTTTTGTCCACGCGGCGCGTGCTGATCAACGTGGGCAAGAGCTTCAATCTGACGCCGTCGCAGCAATTCTGGAAGATTCTCTTTCCCGCCGCGCTGCCGACCATCTTCGTGGGCATGCGGCTTGGTTTGATCTTCGCGCTCATCAACATCGTGGGCGTCGAGTTTCTGATCAATTTCGGCGGCCTGGGGCAGCTTATCAACGAGCTTGCCGAGCGCTACGATCTTCCGGGAACCTATGCAGCGATCTGCTTTGTGATCCTGGTCAGCATTTGCGTGTTCATTCTCACGGAGAGGCTTGAGCGATGGCTGAGACCGGTCGATTGAGCCTGCCGGCTGCAAGCCCGTGGCGGCTGCCGCTGCGACCGGTCACGGCGCTGCGCGTCGCGATCATCGTGGCCGTCGTGGTGATTTGGGAGGCCATTTCCGCGTCAGGATGGCTCTATCGCGATGTTGTTCCCTCGCTCGTGGCGATCGGCACAGCCCTCTACGCGACGCTCAGCGATCCGAGCTTCTATTTCCATCTCGGCACGACCGCCTACGAGATCGGCATCGCGATGGTGATCGGCGGCTTGAGCGGTCTCGTCGTCGGCATCTTGCTCGGCGGCAGCAAATTCATGTCGCGCGCCTACGAATCCTACCTTTATTACCTCGGCCCCTGCCCGAAGATCATTTTTTTCCCGGTCATGATCATGTGGTTCGGGGTGGGACCCGGATCGAAGGTGGCGATGGGCGCGATTTCCTGCTTCTTTCCCGTGGCGCTCAACGTCGCCGGCGGAATGCGCGAGATCGACAAGGTGCTCATCCGTGTCGGCAAGAGCTTCCGCGCCAACACCTGGCAGATGGTCACCAAAATCTATCTTCCGGCCATGCGCCACCCCGTGATCAACGGCGTGCGTCTGGGCCTCGGCGTGGCGCTGATCGGCACGCTGCTGGCCGAGACGAAACTCTCCAACCGCGGCATCGGATTTTTGGTGATACAGGCCTACACCATCTTCAACATGCCGCAGATGTATGCGCTGCTGATCATCCTGTTCGTGATCGCAATCGGCGCCAACACGCTGATCAACCGCTTCGGCGGTCTCCACGACATCAAGCGATCCTGACTGCTCACTCTATGCGTTGGAGGTGACCAATGGTTGCAGTTGCATCTGCGAAGCGTCAGCCGCTCGCTCCTAATCTGCCTTCGCACCGCGATCCCTACTATGGCGGCCGCTGGCAGAAGCCAAAATCGCCGCGCTATGTGGATACCATCAGCCCGGGGACGGGCGAGCCGTTGGGCAAGGTGATCGACGGCTCGGCGGCGGATGCGGAAGCTGCCATCGCCGCCGCCAAGGCTGCCTTTCGCGAGTGGCGCCGCGTGCCTCCGCTCGAACGGGCGAAGATGCTGCGCGCCATCGCCGACGTGCTGCGCAAGAACGGCGATGAGCTTGCCATGATCGACGCAGCCGATTGCGGCAACCCTTACGCCGAGATGGTGCGCGATGCGCAGGCGGGTGCCGCGCAGCTCGACTTCTATGCCGGCCTCGTCACCGAGATGAAGGGCGCCTCGATCCCGATGGGGCCGGATGCGGTGAATTTCTCCGTGCGCGAGCCCTTCGGCGTGGTGGCGCGGATCATCCCGTTCAATCATCCCTTCATGTTCGTTGCGGGAAAATCGGCCGCGCCGCTCGCGGCCGGCAACACCATCGTGGTCAAGCCGCCCGAGCAGGCGCCGCTGTCCTCGCTACGGCTCGCCGAATTGATCGACGGCATTCTCCCGCCGGGGGTGTGGAATTTGGTCCCGGGCGGCAAGGAGGTCGGCCAGTTGCTGGCGAGCCATCCCGACGTCGCCAAGGTTGCGCTCATTGGCAGCGTGCCGACCGGACGCGCGGTGATGAAGGCCGCCGCCGACACGCTCAAGCCGGTGACGCTCGAGCTGGGCGGCAAGAATGCGCTGATCGCCTTCCCCGACGCCGATCTCGACGCAGCCTCCGCCGCCGTGGTCGACGGCATGAATTTCACGTGGTGCGGTCAATCCTGCGGCTCGACCAGCCGCGCCTTCGTGCACGAGAGGATCTACGATGCCGTGCTCGAACGCGTGAAGAACTCCGTCAAGCGCTACAAGCCCGGCATCCCGACCGATCCGGCAACGACCATGGGTTCGATCGTGAGCAAGGTCCAGTACGAACGGGTGCTGGGCTACATCGAGGCCGGCAAACAGGACGGCGCTCGTCTTATCGCTGGCGGCAAGCGGCCGAGCGATCCACACCTCGCCGGCGGCTTCTACGTCGAGCCGACGGTTTTCGCCGACGTGACTATGGATATGCGCATCGCCAAGGAGGAGATCTTCGGCCCGGTTCTCTCGATCCTCAAATGGAGCAACGAGGATGAGATGCTGGCGCAGGTCAATCAGGTGGAGTACGGCCTGACCTGCTCGATCTGGACCAATGATCTCGCTACCGCGCATCGCGCGGCCGCGGCGGTCGAGGCGGGCTTCGTGTGGATCAATGAGGTGTCGAAGCATTTCCTCGGCGCACCCTTCGGCGGCTACAAGCAATCCGGCGTCGGACGCGAGGAAGGCATCGAGGAACTGTTGGCCTTCACGCGCGAGAAGAACATCCACATCAACCTGAAGCGACGCAGCGGCGCGCATTGATGCGGCGCCAATCTGCATCCAGCAGTCGTCCCCGCGAAAGCGGGGACCCATGACCACCGCCTCTGGAATATGGGTCCCCGCTTTCGCGGGGACGACATTCTTTGAGCGGAACCCGCATTCGCTCAGGCGGGCTGCGCCACATCACTTCAGCCGCGCGAGGAAGTAGGCGAGGTCGGCGAAGTCCTCATCCTTCAGTGGATAGACGACGTCGGACATCTGCGCGTCGTAGCCGTAGCGCGAATTATCCTTGTAGCCGCGCAGCGCCTTGAGCAGATAGTCCTCGCGCTGTCCGGCAACCCTCGGAACGTTCTCTTGCCCGGCATAATTGGATTGGTGACAGAAATTGCAGCGGTGCTGCTGGCCTAGCGCGCGCCCGCGTTCCATGCGGGCGGGGTCGGGGTTATCGGAGACGGGCTCAGGCGGCGGCGACTTTGCAATGATATCGGCGGCCCTTTGCAGGTCCGCATCGCTGAGCCCCTTGGTCATTTCATTCATCGGCTCGCTCACGCGCAGCCGGTCGCGGAACATGAGCAGCTGGACCGTGGTGTAGAAGGCAGGCTGGGCGCCGAGCGAGGGCGTATCCGGAAGTTGTGACGTCCCTTTGTCGCCGTGGCAGGCGAAACAGGTGGGCAGCCGTTCATCGAGCGACTGCGCGCAGACGGGCAGCACGGTCAACGCGGCGGCAATCGCGCCGACGGCGAGGCTGCGTATGTCGGCTGCGGAAATGGTGAATGCCACAGGAATGAAAGATCGAGGGCGGTGGCCGCCCTCGACCTTACTGGCGCTCAGCGACGGGCGGTCCGCTGCGGACCGTAGCTTACCCGGTAGACTGCGCCGTTGTAGTCGTCGGAGACGAGCAGCGAGCCGTCCTTCATGACCAGCACATCGACCGGCCGCCCGACATAGCTGTTGTTCTGGAGGAAGCCGGTCACGAACGGCTCCATCGATCGGACGGTGCCGTCCGGTTTGAGCTTCACCAGCAAGAGATCACCTCCGATCTTGGTGGTACGGTTCCAAGATCCATGCCGCGCGATGATGATCTGGTTGCGGTAGGCCGCCGGGAACATGCTGCCGGTGTAGAAGCGCATCCCCAACGGCGCCGAATGTGGACCCAGTAATGTGAGCGGCTTGGTGAACTCATTGCAGGAGCGACCCCATCCGAATTCCTGGTCGGCAATGTTGCCTTGATGGCAATAGGGGAAGCCGAAATGGTCCTTGCCCGGCTGGGTCAGGCGGTTGAGCTTGTCTTCGGGGATATCTTCCGACAGCCAGTCGCGCTGGTG
>CBFGVM010000393.1:0-4030 GCA_965652015.1 uncultured Alphaproteobacteria bacterium | reverse complement strand
CAGCCAGGTCGTAGTGCCTGACGGGCGGGGTCCCGGACCTCCCGGGGCAGCGGTTGCAAGCGGCCGCCGCGGGACGCCACTCCCCGCTCCGCCTTCAGGATGCCTCCGGAGACGCCCCTCAAAGAGCGAGGATGCGAATCTTGTAGCATGTGCGCGATATGTAGTCAATAGACGAGTTCAGAATGTAGTTGAATATTTTAGCCCTGACACGAGGCGATGATGGCAGCGATTCGGCCAGCGGTTTGCGGGTCGCTGAGCCGCGGCGCATGGCCCTCGTCCGCCACCTCGAGCACGTCCAAGCTGCGGCGGCGCGCGCGCAAGGCGTCAACGGTCGCCTCCGAGAGGATGTCGGAGTTGGCGCCGCGCACCACCATGACCGGGACGCGGGCGAGGGCGTCGAATTCCTTCCAGAGCGGCGGCAGCGGGCGCTCGGGAGTGATCCCGTCGAGAATCGTCGCGAGCTTGATGTCGTAATCCGCCACGATGCGCCCGTTCGCCTCTTTGAACGTCCGGTGTGCGAAGGCGAGCCAGTCGGCATCGCTCCATTTGGGAAAATGACTGCCGAAGCGCTGCTGCAGGACATCGGCTGCCTCACGAAAGCTTGCCGGCTGCGGCAGCTTGCCGACGTAACTCTTGATACGCATCACGCCGCCGAGCTCGATCACCGGGCCAATGTCGTTGAGCACGCAGCCGGCGATCGCGGTAGGGCGGGCCACGGCGAGCAGCATCGTCAAGATGCCCCCACGCGATGTTCCGATGAATACCGCCGGGCCGATGCCGAACGCGGTAAGCACCGCGAGCACATCGGCCAGTTCGACCTGCAGGTTGTAGTTCGCCGGATTGTGGTCGTAGTCCGATTTGCCCCGGCCGCGATAGTCGACGGCGAGGACCTGGCGATTGCTCGACAGGGTGGCGGCAAGGCTTTCGAAATCGGCCGCGCTGCGTGCCAAGCCGGGCAGGCACACGACCGGCAGCGCGGCGGATGCGCGGGCGCCGTAGGCGCGAACATGCAATCGCAGCCCGTCCTGCGCCGTCACGAAAAGGCTCCTGCCGGCAGCCATGCCAGTCTCGGCGCCATCGTTATCGGTCTGTGACATTCGTTGCCTTGCACTTTGGCTGCGCTGGCCACATCAATTGCATTGGGCGACGATTACTTGCGATACTTGTGACATGCCAGACACCGGCCGGCAGGCATCGGTTATAGGCGGGAGACGATCCATGCAATTCATACTCGTCATAGCGGGGGTGGCAGCGGCACTGCTGCTCGACGTTCGCCCGAGCCAAGCTTACCAAGGTCCGTGGTGCGCCGGCCAAAATCGAGGCGGCGGTACATTTACTTACAATTGCGGCATGCGAACCCTCGAACAGTGCGTCTCGGAGGTGATTGCCGGTAACCGCGGATTTTGCAGCCCAAACCCGTACTACCGCCCCGAGGCCGCTCCCCCCAGGGGCAAGCGGCAACGATATTATTATTGATCGCTGTCGCTTGCATGGAGCGGAGCGGAATGCGCAGCGGCATCCGTTCCTATCCGCCGGTCACCCGCGGGCTTCTTCGCGAAGACTTTTTTGCGAAGGGGATGGATTGCCGGGTCACGCCCGGCAATGACGCTCATAGATGAAGCTACGGACGGTGCGATGATAGGTTCGCATCGCGTGCCGGAGCTCGGACAGATGCTCCGCGAGGCCGTGACGCTGCAGCAGCAGGGGCGGCTGCGCGAGGCGGAGAAGATCTATACGCGCGTGCTCAAGGCGGTCCCCGATCAATTCGACGCTCTCAATCTCCTCGGGACCGTCAAAGCGCAGCGCGGCCAGGCCGGAGAAGCCTACCGGCTCATCACCGCGGCGCTCAAAATAAATCCTCGCGCGGCAGACGCGTGGGTCAATCTCGGGATCGTGCTGCACGCGCTCAAGCGGGACCAGGAGGCGCTCGAAAGTTTCGACAAAGCTCTGGCATTGAAGCCCGGCGATGCCGACGCGCTGCTCCAACGCGGCAACGCGTTGCTGGCGCTGGGGCGTGCGCAGGACGCGCTCGCGGCTTTCGACGAGGTGTTGGCGTTGATGCCTCGCCATGCGCAAGCGAGGCTCGACCGCGGTCTCGCCTTGGCCGCCCTCGGACGGCATCAGGAGGCGGTTGCCGACTTCGAGGCGACATTGGCGATCTCGCCCGCCAACCCGTCGGCGCAGTACAACTACGGGATAAGCCTATTCAGTCTGGGTCGTTACGCCGAGGCGGTGGCGGCCTACGATCGGGCGCTGGCAATCGCGCCCGATCACGTAAAGGCGTGGAACAATCGCGGGCTCGCGCTGCAGGCGCTCAATCGCTTCGATGACGCGTTGACGAGCTACCGCAAGGCGCTCGAATTGCAAAAGGACTACGCCGACGCGCATTTCAATCAGGCGTTGGCGTTGTTGACCATCGGGGACTTTCGGCGCGGCTTTGAGGAATACGAAGGGAGATGGCGGCGAGCGGGTATGCCGGTGCATGGCCGCGGCCGTCCGCTGTGGCTCGGCGAATATCCGCTGGGGGGACGGACGATTCTGCTGCACGCCGAGCAAGGATTGGGCGATACGATCCAGTTCGCGCGCTACGTTCCGCTGCTGGTGAGGACTGGGGCCACGATCGTGCTGGAGGTGCAGCCGCAGCTCAAGGCACTGCTGGGCCAGATCGAGGGCGTGGGCGCTGTGGTGGCGCGTGGGGAGCCGCTTCCTTCCTTCGACGTCCATTGCCCTTTGGGGAGCCTTCCCCTGGTGCTCAAGACCGAGCCAGCGACCATCCCGGCCGAGGTCCCGTACCTGAGGGCAGATGACGCGCGGATTGCCAAGTGGCGTCCGCGCCTCGAGGCGCTCGGTCGGCCGCGGGTGGCGGTTGCTTGGTCCGGAAACGTCCAGCACATGAACGATCGCAATCGGTCGATCTCCTTGTCCGCCCTCGCTCCGCTCTGGTCGGTCGGTTCCGTCCGCTTCGTCGCCGTTCAGCGCGACTTACGCAGCGGCGACGCCGAATTGCTCGCAGCCGAGCCGCGCGTCGCGCAGATCGGCACGGAGCTCGACGATTTTGCCGATACCGCCGCCGCGTTTGCCCTCGTCGATCTCGTCATCACCGTCGATACGTCGGTCGCGCATCTTGCAGGCGCCATGGGGCGGCCGGTCTGGATCCTCGTGCCGTTCTCGCCCGACTGGCGCTGGACGCTCTCGGGCGAGGGCAGCCGGTGGTATGCCACGGCCAGATTATTCCGGCAGCCTTCGCTCGGCGATTGGGACAGCGTCATCGATCGCCTGTGCAGCGAGCTCCAAGGATTTTCTCGATCCGGCTGAGGATGTGCCAGCAAGCCGAAGCGAGAGCTAATAGGGTGTCCTGCGGGAATATTTCCGCCGGAATATTTTCCCCCCTCTCGGGTTAACCCCTGTGTTACATAAGGTCTGGGCTGGCTTCGCCGGCAACAGGCGCCGTAGTTTCCCGGTGCGCAAGGAATCGATGATGGAGAATTCAATGATCATTGCCAGCAATAAGATGACATCCGTCATGCTTGGATTGTTTGTGTGCGCTCTCGGCATCTCCGTCTCTTCGTCTGCCGATGCTCGGAAGGCGAACAGGCAACAACCCACGTATGTGAATGGGGCATACCCGAACCCGACGCCGAGCATAACGGTCATGCCGCGCAATACGCCGAAAGCTAACATTGTGTGTTTTACCCCCTGCGGGCAGCCCGGAGCGATCGTTATGGGCGCTGATCCCGATCCATCGGTCCGGGCCTATTTGCTTCGCGATGCCAGCGGCTACTTCGGCGGCGGCGGACGATAACGGCGCACGCGGCGATCGAGTAAATCGATCAGATCTCGCCGAGCGGCAAGCGAGGCCGGATCGGACGGCGCTCCACTGCAGCTAGCGGCGTGGTTCAGTTCGTCTGAGGCGTACGCGCGCGCACTGCATCGGCAATTCGAGCAAAAACACCGGCCCAATCGCCTGCGCGCGACTGTCGGAACAGCCGCGTCGCGGGATACCACGGACTGTCCTCGCGATCGAGCAGCC
>CBFGVM010000392.1:0-4035 GCA_965652015.1 uncultured Alphaproteobacteria bacterium | reverse complement strand
GGACTTATGCGTACCCGCGCGCGACAAAATGCTTGACTCCGTGTAACAGAATCTTCCAGAAATTTTGTATTCACCGAAACTGCGTCGAAAGCCCGGGCGAAACCGCCACGGGCTTTTTTCATCGCCGCATGAAGGGCGCCGATGAACGCGCGGGCGCGCACGCGTCCGCGCGCGGCGGCTTCTGTCCATCGCAACCAAGGAGAACCACATCATGCAGTTTCAGAAAGGCCGAAGCGGCAATCCGGCGGGGCAGCCGCGCGGATCGTGCAACAAGAGCACCGTCCTCATGCAAAACCTGCTCGATGGCGAAGCCGAAGCGATTGGGCGCAAGGTGATCGAGATGGCAAAGGGCGGAGATATGGCCGCCACCCGCGTATGCATGGACCGATTGGCGCCAGCCCGGCGAGGCGCCGCGATCTCCTGCGAGCTCCCGCCGGTCGAGACGCGCGGCGGCGCCGTCGCGGCCATGGCCGCGATCATCAGGGCCGTCGCTGCCGGCGACGTCACGCCAGCCGAGGCCGCGAGTCTGGCCAGGGTGATCGATCGCTATATGTTCGCGCGCTCGCTCGCCGAATTCGAGCAACGCCAGCAGGCAGGGACGGCCGCGACATGAGCCGCGCGCGGCGAGCGCGGCTGCGCCCTGTAAACAACAGGCGTAAGAACAGAGAACCGTGTGTCGCATGCAGTAGAACGGCTCTTGGCGCGAGTGGCGCACCGCCGATCCTGCCTCCCCCTCCTCTGTTTTTCGCCCTGTTGTTTGCAGGAAAAGCGGTTTGGGTGCCAGCTGAGCGGTGGCGAAATCCGGGGGGTGCCCGCATCTCGCCATAGCGCGTCCCTAAGGGCGTTCACGCCCGTCCACAGCCCGCGAAGACGGGCGTAAACGCCCTTAAGGACGGGCTATGGACGCGCGTAAACGCGCTTATGGCTCATGCGGGCTACGAACCCACTCATCGCCACCCGCCGCCGCCGTTCACGTAGGCCGTGTCCGCGGTCATGAACGGGCAAGCGTCCGAGCACATGAACAGCACCAGTTCGCCGATCTCCTCGGGCTCCCCGAATCGCTTCATCGGCACGTCGTCGAGGAATCGCTGCATGAGTTCGGGCGACGTCTGCGCCGCGCTCTGGAACGGCGTGCGGATCGGCCCAGGCGAAATCGAAAGGCAACGGATGCCCGCCTGCGCGAATTCGCGCGCCACCCCGAGCGTCATCGAAACGACCGCTCCCTTTGCCGCCGCATAGTGCACCGAAGAGCCCGGGCCGCCGCGTCGGTGCGCCATGCTCGCCATGTTGACGATCACGCCGTGACCGTTCTCGAGCATGTGCGGCAGGACTGCCTGCATACAATAGAGCGTGCCGTTGACGTTGAGCGCAAACGTGTTCTCGAACAGCGCGTCGTCGATGTCGAGAAACTTCGATCGGCGCAGCGCCGCGCCCGCCGAGTTGAACTGAAACTGCACGGTTCCGAACATTTCGATCGCGCGGTGCACCATGTCGTTGACTTGTCTGCGCGAGGTGACGTCTGTGGCCACCGGAATCGCCTTGCGGCCCTGAGCGACGATTTGGTCAGCGGTGTCTTTGGCGCCTTTGGCATTGACGTCCGCGCACACGACGTTCGCGCCCTCGCGCGCGAAGATCATCGCCGCGGCACGGCCGATGCCGCTCGCGGCGCCCGTGATGATGATCGTCTTGCCGACGAAGTAGTCCGGGGTCTTAGGCATGGCTGATATCCTCGTACCTGCAATGAAATAGAGTTTACTCGCTGATGGCGAAGGCGCATCATCGTTTCGGCGCAAGCCCCCGGGAGCGATCCATGCACGACATCGTCATTCGTGGCGGGACCATCATCGATGGGACCGGGAAGGCGGCATTTAATGGCGACGTGGCGATCACGGGCGAGCGCATCGCCGAAGTCGGCGGCAAGCTCGGTCCGGCTCGGCGCGAGATCGATGCAACCGGCCTCCTGGTGACGCCCGGCTGGGTGGACGTGCACACGCACTACGACGGGCAGGCGATGTGGGATCCGCTGCTCGGGCCCTCATGCTGGCACGGTGTCACCACCACGATGTTCGGCAATTGCGGCGTCGGCTTCGCTCCGGTGCGGCCGCAGCATCGCGGCGCGCTGATGGAACTGATGGAAGGCGTGGAGGAAATTCCGGGCGTCGTCCTCACCGATGGACTGACCTGGGAATGGGAGACGTTTCCCGACTTCCTCGATGCGTTGGAGCGCCGGCCGCGCGCCATCGACATCGCTGCGCAGGTCGCGCATCTCCCGCTGCGCGTCTGGGTCATGGGAGATCGCGCCATTCGCCTCGAGGCGGCACGGCCCGACGACATCGCGGAGATGCGCCGCCTGACGATCGAGGCATTGCGCGCAGGCGCCTTCGGCTTCACCACTTCGCGCACCGACTCCCACAAGACGCCGGTCGGCGAGATGGTGCCCTCGCGATATGCCGCGAGCGAAGAGCTGTTGGGCATCGGCGGCGCGCTGGGTGATATCAGCGCCGGCGCCTTCGGCATGAACAGCGATTTCGACGACGAGGACGACGAGCTGGCCTGGCTGACGAAGCTCGCCAAGGAGACCGGCCGTCCCGTTTGGTTCTTGCTGACCGATCGTTACGAAGATCCGGAACGCTGGCGGCGGCTGCTGGCCGCGGTGCACGCGGCGCGTGCCGACGGCGCGAATTTGACCGCGCAGATCGCCGGCCGTCCTATCGGCGTCATGCTCGGCATCGGCACGGCGCTCAACCCGTTCTCGGTGCGCCCGAGCTACCGAGAGCTCGATGGGCTTTCCATCCCCGAGCAACGCCGGCGCTTGCGCGATCCGGCGCTGCGGCGCCGCATCCTCGATGAGAAGCCCTCCGCCGAGGAGGTGAGCCGCTTGGCGCAATTCCGTCAGCTGATCACCACGCGCTGGGACAAGTTCTTCGTCATGGGCGACCCGCCGGATTACGAGCCGCCGGAGGAGGCGAGTTGCGCCGCGATCGCCGCCCGCGAGGGACGCACGCCGGAGGAAGTCGCTTACGATTACCTCACCGAGGCCGAGAACCGATACCTGTTTTTCCCGGTGGTGAACTACGTCTGTGGCGATCACGAGCCCATTCGCGAGATGCTGACCGATTCCGCGACGCTCTTGGGACTAAGCGACGGCGGCGCGCATTGCGCCTCCATCATCGACGCCGGGGTGCCGACTTACATGCTCTTGCACTGGGGGCGCGATCGGCGGCGCGGGCCACGGCTTCCACTCGAGCTTTTGGTCAAACGGCAGACCAGCGAGACCGCGGATTTCTTCGGCTTGCACGACCGCGGACGCCTCGCGCCGGGTCTGCGCGCAGATATCAACCTCATCGACTTCGATCGGCTGCGGCTCTACCAGCCCGAGCTCGTCAACGATCTTCCCGCCGGCGGGCGTCGCTTCGTGCAACGGGTCGACGGCTATGTCGCCACGTTCTTGGCCGGAACGCCGACGTTCGAAAGGGGCGAGCACACCGGCGCGCTGCCCGGCCGGCTCGTGCGCGCGGGGCACGCGTAGCGTCGCTTTTGCCTGCTAACGGTGTAGAACTCGGTGAAGCGGGCCGCTAATACGCTGAAACCGCTTCGCTCATCCCGCAGCGTATTCGCGCCGGCTTGGCGCAGTCCCTGACGCACCGTGGGCGCGGCGCGCGGTGAGCGTGCTCGCGCGGCCGTCTCCGGTCGGCTGATAGAACACGCTATAGCGGCGTACGGCTTCCGCGAATGCTGCCGCGTCGGCCTCCTTCGTCACCTCGAAGCCGTCGAAGCCGGCGCGCTGCAGAAACAAGAGCTGATCACGCAGAACCTGGCCGGTCGCGCGCAGCTCGCCGCGAAATTGATAGCGCTCGCGCAAGAGCCTTGCCTGGCTGTAGGCGCGGCCGTCGCGGAAATTCGGAAACACCAGCGCAACGAGCGCGATCCAGTCGAGATAGGGCGCAAGCTCTGCGACCTTGCGATCGTTGGGCCAAACGACGCCAGTCGGCGCCTGCCGCAGCACGAGCTCGCGCGCGTCGGCCAAGAGCCGCG
>CBFGVM010000391.1:0-4038 GCA_965652015.1 uncultured Alphaproteobacteria bacterium | reverse complement strand
AGCGCATCGGCGCGTTCGTGCAGGGCAGGATGTAGCCGGCGCGATTCTACACCGTCGCACCCTTGGCTTTGGCGCGGCGTAGATGCTCGTCGAGGCGCGGCATGATCTCGACGAAATTGCAGGGACGGTAGCGATAGTCGAGCTGGTGCACGAGGATCTCGTCCCACCCATCGCGGCAGGCGCCGGGCGAGCCCGGCAGACAGAACACGTAGGTGCCGCCGGCAACGCCGGCGGTTGCGCGCGTCTGGATCGCCGAGGTGCCGATCTTGGCCTGGCTCACCAGGAAGAACATCGTCGCGAAACCGTCCATGCGCTTCTCGAATAAAGGCTCGAGCGCCTCCGGCGTCACGTCCCGTCCGGTAAAACCGGTGCCGCCGGTGGTGATGACCACGTCGATGGCCGGATCGGCGATCCACTGTTTGACCTGCGCGCGAATTTTTTCGACGTCGTCGGACACGATGGCGCGGCCGGCGAGCGTATGACCGACCTTCGCGATCCGCTCGGCCAATGTCGCGCCGGACTTGTCGTCCTCAAGCGCGCGCGTGTCGGAGATCGTGAGCACCGCGATCTTCAGCGGTACGAATTGCCTGCTGGTGTCGATTCCAGGCATGTCGCGTCGCACCCAGCCCGACTCATTAATTCCTGCCGGCCCCGCTAACGCGAGGACCCTTGATCTTCGTCTCTGGAATTTGGGGCCCCGCTTTCGGGGGGACGACGGCAAGTGAACCGTCGTCCGCGCCTTGGGCCACCATCTAACTCATCTCATAGCTGCGCGGAGGCAAAGGTGTTGCAGCTTGCAACCGAGCCGGAGCGGAAGCCGGTATCGAACCAGCGTTGGCGCTGCTCCGAGGTGCCGTGCGTGAAGGAGTCCGGAACCGCGTAGCCGCGCGCCCGCCGCTGCAGCGTGTCATCGCCGATCGCCGCCGCGGTGCGCAGCGCGGCCTCGACGTCGCCCGGTTCGATGAATGGCGGCTTGCCCTGGCTCTTCAGCATTTCGTTCTCGCGATTGGCCCAGACGCCGGCGAGGCAATCGGCCTGCAACTCCACCTGCACCTGGATGTGGTTCGCCGCCGCCCTGCTGTCAGCCGCGCGCTGCGCTTGTTGCGCCTTGGGCAAAATGCCGAGCAAATTCTGCACGTGATGGCCGACCTCGTGCGCGATCACGTAGGCCTGGGAAAACTGGCACGTCCTGCTGCCGACATCGCAACCGCGGAAGCGCGTCGCGATCTGATCGAAGAACGACGTATCGAGATAAACCTTCTGGTCGGCCGGACAGTAGAACGGTCCCATGGCGCTTTGCGCCTGCCCGCCGCAACTGGCGTGCGTGGCACCGCGATAGAGCACCAGCACAGGCGGACGATAGGTTCTGCCGTCCTTGGCGAAGACCTGCTTCCATTGCAGGTCGGTGCTGCCGAGCACCTTGCTGACGAAGCGCCCCATGTCGTCTTGCGGAGCGGTGGTGCGCCGTGCCGTGGGCGGCGCCTGCACCTGCGGCTCACTGGGGCGGGTCAAGACCTCGGCACCGCCGATGAGCAAGCTCGGATCGATACCGAGCGCCCAGCCGATGAGACCGAGCGCCACGATGGCGCCGATGCTCAATCCGCCGCCGCCGATGGGGATGCCGAAGCCACCGCCACCGCCGAAACCGCCTTCGGAGCGTCGATCCTCGACGTTGCCGCTTTCCGGCAGATCATCCAACCGCATGGCTGCGCCTCCTTGTCCGCGGCTTGCCACACGGCCGCCGCAGCGGTTGACTTTTGTTTACCAGCGCCGATCAACGCGCCTGCATCAATATACGTTCCGGCCAATTCTTTCCCAATAGCCGCGCGCGCGATTAAGCCGATTTTTACCGCGCACCCTCATAGTCCGCGCCGTCGGTTGTAGGTCGCGCGTCACCGGCCGCGTCGCCTGAGTCAGAGTCCTGAGTCATGGTTGAATCGCGTCGCGGGGCGTCCGCTCGGGCGCCCCGCGTCAGTTTGAAGTCCGCCGAGAGCAACGGAATTCTGCTCGGCGACTGCATTGCCGAGATGGCAAAGCTGCCGGCGGAATCGGTCGACCTCGTTTTCGCCGATCCGCCCTATAATTTGCAGCTGCAAGGCGACCTCAAGCGCCCCGACGATTCTCGCGTCGATGCGGTCGACGACGCGTGGGACAAGTTTTCGAGCTTTTCCGCCTACGACGATTTCACCCGCTCCTGGCTGATGGCATGCCGGCGCGTGATGAAGCGCGAGGCGACGCTGTGGGTGATCGGGTCGTATCACAACATCTTCCGCGTCGGTGCGATCCTGCAGGACTTGGGCTTTTGGATCCTCAACGACGTGGTGTGGCGCAAATCAAATCCGATGCCGAATTTTCGCGGGCGGCGCTTCACCAACGCGCACGAGACGCTGATCTGGGCGGCGCGCGAGCCGGGCGGCAAGGGCTACACCTTCAATTACGAAGCGCTCAAGGCCGGCAACGACGACGTGCAGGTGCGCTCGGACTGGACCATCGCGCTCTGCACCGGCGAGGAGCGTCTCAAAGGCGGCGACGGCAAAAAGCTGCATCCCACGCAGAAGCCGGAGGCGCTGCTGGCGCGGATCATTCTTGCTTCCTCGCGGCCCGACGATCTGGTGCTCGACCCGTTCTGCGGCAGCGGCACCACGGGCGCGGTGGCCAAGCGCCTCGGCCGCCGTTTCATTGGCATCGAGCGCGAGAACGCCTACGCCGCCGCCGCGCAAGCGCGCATCGCCGCGGTCGTGCCGCTGCCAGCACCGACGCTTGCCCCGTTCATGACCGCGCGCGAGGCACCGCGCGTGCCGTTCGCGACGCTCATCGAGCGCGGGCTGATCGCGCCCGGCGCACGGCTGAGTGATGCCAAGCGCAAAGTCGAGGCTCTTGTGCGCGCCGACGGCGTGATTGCGTTGGGCGATGCGGTCGGCTCGATCCACCGCATTGGCGCGTTGGCGCAAGGCTTAGAGGCCTGCAACGGCTGGGCCTTTTGGCACCTGGAGACGAGCGAAGGTCTCGTCTCGATCGATGCGCTGCGCGCCGAGATCAGGGCGCAGATGCGCACATAGCGTCGTAGCCTGGAGCCGCGTGCCGCCTCGCTGGTTACGGCCGCGACTCACCGGACGGCAAAGGGCGAATTGTAGGGCCGGCCGAAAGGCACTCCTGCCGTTACGGTCTGCACTGGCCTGAGACGGGCGCGCCCGGTGCGCGTGTTGTTGCGGGTGTCGACGAAGGATACGTCACCCTCCACCAACTCCATAATAGCGACATCGCCGGGCGCTCCGACCTGCAGTGTTCCGAGCTTCTTGTCCTTGTTGATGACGCTTGCAGGCTTGCTCGTGGCCATCGCGACGACCTGCTCGAGCGTGAATCCCATTCCCATGAATTTGCTCATCACCCAAGTCAAATACGGCATTCCGGGCGTGTTGCCCGAGAACACGTGAATATCGGAGGAAATCGTGTCGGGCGGGCAGCCCTGCGCGATCGCCGGCTCGGCGACGGTGTAGTCGAAGCTGCCCCCGCCGTGCCCGACATCAAAGATCACGCCGCGCTGCTTCGCGGCGAGTGCCGCCGGCAGAAGCCTGCCGTCCTGCACGATGTTAGTGAAAGCGCCACCGATATTAGGCGCGCCGGAATATGCGTGCGTGAGGATATCTCCCGGCCGCAACATGTCGAGAATTTGCGACATCAGCTCGCGGGTTTCCACACCGCCAATGTGGCACATGACTTTGGCGCCGGTCCCCGCCCTCTCACAGGCCGCGATCGCCCGCTTTAGAGGCTCGAGCCCATTTTTGGCGATCACGTTCTCGGACATACGCACTTTGACCCCGAGCACGAGGTCGGCATTCTCGGCCACGGCTTTTGCCGCCGTGTCGACCTGGGCGAAATCGATGTTGTAAAGCTCGGGCACCGGGAACGGCGTGAGCCCCACATTCGCGATGTGCACGAAAGCATAGAGCCGCGTACGCGTCTGTGCGACCACGTAGCGGCGGAACGCCGCAAAATTGTTGGCGCCGGCATCGCCCGCGGAGACGCAAGTCGTCGTGC
>CBFGVM010000390.1:0-4049 GCA_965652015.1 uncultured Alphaproteobacteria bacterium | reverse complement strand
GCGCTGTTTTATCTGCCGCTCACGGTGACGGAGCGGCTCGGCTATTTCCGCGACGCCGGGCTCGAGGTGGAGATTTCCGATTTCCCTGGCGGCGCCCGCGCGCTGCAGGCCTTGATCGGCGGCAGCGCCGACGTGGTGACCGGCTCGTTCGATCACACGATTCAGATGCAGGCGAAGGGTCAGCCGATCATCGCCGTGGTGCAACTCGGCCAATTTCCCGGCTACGTGCTCGGCGTGCTGACGGCGAAAGCGCAGAGCTACCGTTCGCCGGCCGACCTCAAGGGCATGAAGATCGGCGTCACCGCGCCCGGCTCGAGCACGCACTTCATGGCGCAGCATCTCTTGGTCAAGCACGGCCTCAAGCGCGACGACGCGTCGTTCGTCGGCATCGGCGCGAGCGCGAGCGCCGTCGCGGCGGTCCAGCGCGGCGAGATCGATGCCATCGTCAACGTCGATCCCGTGATCAATCTTCTGGAGAGCCAGGGCCTGATCAAGGTTGTGGCGGACACGCGCACGCTCGAGGGCACGCGCGAGGTCTTCGGCGGCGCCTATCCGGCCGCGGTGCTCTATGCGCCGCGGTCTTTCATCCAGGAGAAACCGCGCACCACGCAAGCGCTGGTGAACGCCTTGGTCCGGGGCCTCAGGTGGATCGCCGGGCGACCAGGGGAGCAGGTCGCAGCCGTGATGCCGGCGGATTATGCGCTCGGCAACAAGGCGATCTACGAGCATTCGATCAAGACGAGTCTGCCGATGTATTCCCGCGACGGCCGTTTCAGCGGCGACGCCGCCGAGACCGCCTACGCCGTGCTCAAAGCGTTCGATCCCGATGTCGGCAGCGGCAGGATCGATGTCTCCGCGACCTATACCAACGCCTTCGTGGAGAAGGTGCCGGCGCAACCGTGACGGCGGCGTGCCAACTTACGGATTCCATCGTCTTTTTCGTCAGAGGTGTCGGGGTCGGTTTGTCCGGTCAGGCGACATCGCGCTGAAATTGCTACGGATTTGCGCATAAAGATATATCTTGCGTTACATCTGATCATAGTGTATCTAACGATATATCTAACCCAAAAGGAGGCCGAAATGTTCGGAATGAGACATTCCTGTGGATCGCCGTTCGGCGGAAAGTGGGCCGCCGGGCGCGGCTGGCGCGGACGCCACGGCTGGGGCGGACGTCACGGCTGGGGCGGCGGGCGTCACGGCGGGGACGGCGACATGATGCGTGCCGGGCGCATGCTGGCGCAGGGCGATTTGCGCTTGATCGCGCTCGCGCTCATCGCCGAGCAGCCGCGCCACGGCTACGAGATCATCAAGGTGCTCGAGGAGCAGACCGCCGGCTGGTATTCGCCGAGCCCGGGCATCGTTTATCCGACGCTCACCTATCTCGAGGAGGCCGGCTACGTCACCGCAGCGGCCGAGGGCGCCAAGAAGCTCTACACCATCACCGATGAGGGCCGCGCCTATCTCGACGCCAATCGCGATTTCGTCGACGCCGTGCTCGAACGCCTTGCCGCCATTGGCGAGCGGGTTGCGCGCATGCGCCGTCGCTTCGGCGGCGAAGAAGAGGAGCGCCACGGCATGCCGCCGCTCGTGCGGGCGGCGCTCGAAAACCTGCGCGAGGTCGCGGCCAAGCGCCTCGGCGATGACGCCGAAGCGGAAACCAAGGTCGTCGAGGTCTTGGCCCGCGCCGCAGCGGAATTGAAGAAGAGCTAGTGCGCAGGCTGACGACCGTCGTATTTCGGTCTTCGAGGGGCATGGGCTTGACTGAATTGTTGCAAATCGTGGCGCTCGCATTGTTGGCAGTCGGCGCCGGCGTCAGTGTTGTCGTCCAGCAAGCTTTGAACGCCGATTTGCGCGTGAGCCTCGGTTCGGCATCATGGGCGGCATTGAGCAGCTATCTTGTGGGCTCGCTGACCCTCGCGCTCGTTTTGCTCGTGATGCGTGAGCCGTGGGTGTCGACGGCAGCGGTGGCAAAGAGCTCGGCCTGGTCGTGGACCGGCGGCGTGTTCGGCACGATCTACATCGTGGTCTCGATCTTGCTACTCCCGCACCTGGGCGCCGCGACCGTCGTAGCGCTGCTCGTGACGGGACAGATGCTCGGCTCGCTCGTCTTCGATCACTATGGCCTGTTCGGTCTCACGCCGCACCCGCTCGATCTTTTCCGCCTTGCCGGCGCGGCGCTGCTGATCGCCGGCGTGGTTCTGATCCGACACTAGGCGGGAGCCGCTCACTCCACCTTTAGATTGAGCCTGCGCACCAGCGTTCCCCACTTCGTCTCTTCGCTGTCGATGTCTTTGGCGTATTCCTCGGGCGTCGAGGTCAGCGGATCGCCGCCTTCGGCCAGGATCCGCTGCTTGACCTCGTCGCTGTTTGCCAGCGTGCGCAACGCGCCGTTGAGGCGTTCGATGACCGGGCGCGGCGTGCCCGCCGGCGCAAGCAGCCCGTAATGCAGGACCGACTCGAATCCGGGCAGTCCCGACTCGTTTGCGGTCGGTACGTCTGGCAAGAGGCTGAACCGCGTGGGGCCCAGCACCGCGATCGCGCGTAGCGCGCCGGCTTGTAGATTGCCGAGGGCGGGCGGCAACACGCCGAACGCGATCGGTACGTGATTGCCGAGCAGATCGTTCATGACCTGCGCCGTGCCCTTGTAGGGAATGATCGCAGCGTCGACGCCGGTGACCGACTTGAACAATTCGGCGGTGAGATAGCCGCCGGTGCCCACCGCCGACGTCCCGATGTTGAACTTGGCTCCCGCCTGCTTCGCGATAGTGACCACTTCGCCGATCGTTTTCGCCGGGAACGAGGGATGCGCCAGCAAGACCACGGGCATGGACGCGATCAGCCCGATCGGCGCGAAGTCCTTGCGCGGATCGAGGCTGGCATTGGCGTAGAGACTCGGATTGATCGAGATGGATCCGGTATGGCCGAGGAACAGCGTATAGCCGTCGGGCGGGCTCTTGATGAAGGCGCGGGTGCCGACCAGGCCCGAGCCGCCGGCACGGTTGTCGACGATGACCTGCTGGCCGAACGCGGCCGAAAGCTTTTCCGCGACGACGCGCGCCATCGCATCGACGCCGCCACCGGGCGGATAGGGCACGATCAGCGTGATGGTGCGGGTCGGGTAGTCTTGCGCCGGGGCCTGGACGCAAACAACCATTGCGACCGCAGCAGCGGCCGCGGCCCGCAACAGCCAGCGCATCGTTTCCTCCCCTTTTTCTTCTCTTGGCCTGATCAGCCGCCGCCCTCGATGCGCTTGGAGCGGCGGCCTGATCGCAACTCGGCTACAACGCAACCTCAGTGAACGACTGCGTCCATCTGCAGGCGCGCGATTTCGTCCTTCACCAGCAACTTGCGACGCTTCAACTCCACGATCTGAAGATCGTCGACCGACGGATGCAAACGGGCCTCGGCAATTTCGGCTTCCAGGGCCCGGTGCCGTCGCTCGAGTTCCGCAAGATGGGCTTCTATGGACATGTTGGGGGGTTCTCCTCAGCCAGATCGTTTGCCTGACGGGGGAACTCTACACCGTTTTGGTCGGTTTTCGAAGTGAGTTTGCTTGTGCAGCGCAGCAAGCGCAGCTCGCTTGATGCGTCGATCGGCCGACTTGCGGGCGCGCAGGTAAAAAAGGATATTTTTCAACACGCTAACGGAGCGCCGGGACGGGGCGGGCAGGGCCCTCCACCGAAGGGCCGGTACGCCGATCGCGATATGCAGCCGGGATAGCCCGTACTCGCAGGTGGGCACTCGGCGATCCCCGTCTCGGATGGTGGTCAGGACCCGCAAACCGAGCTACTTGAAAGGCCCGGGCGCGTGTGGATGCAATGCCGGGACGCGTGTCGTGCGCTTTGCGGCGGCCAAGCATCAGCGGTGGCGATGACCAAGGACGAAGAACGCGAGTTGCGGGAGCAACTGGCGCGCTTGCAGCAGGAGCATCGCGATCTCGATGCCGCGATCTCCGCCCTGCAGCACTCGCCGGGTTCCGATCTGTTGCAGGTTCAGCGACTGAAAAAGCGCAAGCTCGTCCTGCGCGACCGCATTTCCTATATCGAGGA
>CBFGVM010000389.1:0-4051 GCA_965652015.1 uncultured Alphaproteobacteria bacterium | reverse complement strand
TCGAACTCGTCGCCGAAGACTTTCACCGCGATATCGCCGCGCACACCTGCAAGCAACTCATTGAAACGCATTTGAATCGGCTGGGTGAATTCATAAGCATTACCGGGCAACTCCTTCACCGCCCGTTCGATCTCGGCAACCAGCGCTTCCTTCGGCAGATGCGGGTCCGGCCACTCCTCCTGCGATTTGAGAATGATGAAGGTGTCGGAGACGTTGGGCGGCATCGGATCGGTGGCGATTTCGGCCGTGCCGGTCTTCGAGTAGACGAAGGCCACCTGCGGAAAACGGCTCACAGCTTTCTCCACCGCGAACTGCATCGCCTGCGATTGGGTGAGCGCAGCGCTGGGGATGCGCAGCGCATGCATTGAGATGTTCTTTTCATCGAGGGTTGGAATGAACTCCTGGCCAAGACGGTTGAAAAGCAGCAGCGCCATTCCAAACAGCACAAGAGCACCCGCGATCACCGGAAAGGGCGAGGCGACCGCCCGGGTAAGCAGCGGCGCGTAAAGCCTTTTCAATCCTCTGATCGCGGCGTTCTCGCTCTCTCGCACCCGTCCCGTGATCGCGATTGCGACCAGCGCGGGAACCATCGTGATGGAAAGGACGAAAGCAGCCACCAGCGCAATGATCACCGTGACTGCCATCGGCTCGAACATCTTGCCTTCGACGCCGCTGAAGCTGAGCAGCGGAACATAGACGAGAAGAATGATCAGCTGGCCGTACACGCTGGGCTGAATCACTTCATCGGCGGCGGCGCGTACCGTCTCCAGCCGCTCAGTCAAACTGAGCTCGCGCCCTACTTCACGCTGCCGCTCACCGAGTCGCCGCAGGCTGTTTTCCACGATAATGACTGCGCCGTCGACAATGAGTCCGAAGTCGAGCGCGCCGAGACTCATGAGATTGGCGCTGATCCGCCCTTGCCACATGCCGAACGCGGTCATCAGCATGGCAACCGGAATCACGAGGGCGGTTATCACGGCGGCGCGGAAATTTCCCAGCAGCAGGAACAGGACGACAATCACCAGCAGCGCGCCTTCGGTGAGGTTGGTTGTCACCGTGGCAATCGTGGCATCGACGAGCTGGGTACGGTTGAGAACCGTCTTGAGGACGATGTCGGGCGGAAGCGTTCGTCGGATGTCGCCGATCTTTGCGTCTACCGCCGCGGCCACGGTGCGGCTGTTTGCCCCGATCAGCATCAGCGCAGTTCCCACGACGACTTCCTGGCCCTGCTCGCTGCCGCTGCCGGTGCGAGTCTGGGCGCCGATGCTGACCTCCGCGATGTCCTTGACGCGGACGGGCACGCTTGCGCGCGTGGCTACCGGTATCTCGGAGATGTCTGCGGTGGTCTCGACCCGGCCGGTGGCGCGGACCACATAGCCCTCACCGTTTTGCTCGATGAGGGTGGCGCCTCGGCTCAGGTTGTTGGCTTCGATCGCGCGTGCAATGTCGCCGAATGACAGCCCGAGCGCGATCAGCTTCGCCGGATCTGGCTGGACGTGGTACTGCTTGACGTATCCCCCGATCGCATCCACCCCCGCCACGCCCGGGACGCCCTTGAGCTGCGGCCGGATGATCCAGTCCTGCACCGTGCGCAGATAGGCGGCGCGTTCGAGCTCGCTGGTTAGCCGCTGTCCTTCCGGCGTGAGATAGGCGCCATCGCTCTGCCAGCCGGCCTCTCCGTCCCGCCCTTGGGCGGCGGCGCGCGGCGCATACTCGACCGTCCACATGTAAATCTCGCCGAGCCCAGTGGAGACCGGGCCGATCCTCGGCTCGGCGCCGGGCGGAAGGCTGCTGCGGATTTCGAGCAGGCGCTCGTTGATCTGCTGGCGTGCGAAATAGATGTTGGTCTTGTCGCTGAACACCGCGGTGACTTGCGAGAAGCCGTTGCGAGACAGCGAGCGGGTGTATTCCAGGCCCGGCGTGCCGGCGAGTGCGGTCTCGATGCGAAAGGTGACCTGCTTTTCGATTTCGACGGGCGACAGCGCGAGCGCGACGGTGTTGATCTGCACCTGGTTATTGGTGATGTCGGGCACGGCATCGATCGGAATGCGCGGGAGCGCCCACGCGCCGAGCGCGCATAAGGCGAGCGCAGCCAGAACGACGAACCATCGCCGGCGGATTGAAATGTCGATGATGCGGCTGATCATGGCATTTCTCAGTGCTGGTGCTCGGCTTCCGCCTTGCCCAACTCAGCCTTGAGAACGAAGGTGTTGCTGATCGCTATAGGCTCCCCGGCAAACAGGCCGGAAACGATCTCGACGGCGCGATCGTCTTCGCGCCCGGTGGCGACCTGGCGGGCCTCGAAGCCGCGCTCGCTGCGCACGAACACCACGCGCTCGCCTTTGATTGTCTGCAACGCGGTTTTCGGAACCACGACCTCGGCGTGGTCTTGGGAGAGCGGGATTTCAGCCGTGACGAAGTTGCCCGGCCGAAAGACGTGATCGGGGTTGGCGAGAGATGCCACCACGCGGGCCGCGCGAGTATCCCGGTCGAGCAGCGGGCTTATGAACATGATCTTGGCCGGCGCGCGCTCGCCCGTCGTGCCGACGGCAACGGTGATCTCCTGCCCTTCCCGGATCGCAGGTAGATCGGTCGGCGCCACCGCGAGATCGACCCACAACTCGGAAAGATCGACGACCACGTATAGTTCGCTTTCCTGGCCCTCACGCCCGACCAGCCCGCCCAGATCCACGCGCCGTTCGGCGATCCGGCCGGCAATGGGTGAACGCACTTCTTGCAGTCGCAGCGAAGCGGCGGGCTGGTTCGGCAATGCCGCGATCTGCTCTTCGCTCAACCCGAGCGTGAACAGCTTCTGCCGAGCACTATCGAACTTGACCCGCGCATCCTGCGCGGTGGTGCGCGCGCGCAGGTAGTCGTTCTCGGTCACGACCTTGCCTTGCCAGAGCGACGTTGCACGGGCGAAAAGGGTTTGCTGAAGCTCATCCGTCAATCGCGTCGCCAGATATTCGCTTTTGGCGTCGGCGACTTCGCGACTCTCGATAACCGCCACGACCTCGTCTCGCTCGACTGCATCGCCGAGGCGCTTGCGCAATTCAACGACCGTCCCGAGCAACCTCACCGCGACACGGGCGATACGATCGCCGTTTGGCGTGATCAAACCTGGCACGAAACGGCGGCGGCTTAGAACGCCTGCTTTCGCTTGTTCCACCTCGATTCCGGCTGCGGCGATCTGTCGATCGGTGAGTTTGACCGTGCCTTCATCGTGATGATGATCGCGCCGCTCTGCGTCCTTCGCGGCGCTAGTCTCGATCGCCTGCCCCATGAGCCAGGCCATGCCGGGAAGCATGCCGACTTGTGATCGCAAGTTGCCCATGAACGGCGGCGCAAGACTCGCTAGGACTACGCCGCATGCGATGCCGGCTATAAGGAGCCAAATCCTGATCATGAATGCCGTCCCGCGATCGGCTTGCTCCAAGCCGCATCGCTTCGTTCAGACCATGCAAGGACGAATGAACAGGCCGCCGCGTGCGATAGCGATGCGGCCCGCCGTTCAACGCGCCTCAAGCGCGCCGCTTAGACGCGGGGAGGTCGGAAGGGAGGCAAGCCCGCCCACGCGCGAGTCGGTGCACCGTTGGGGGGCGGAGAAAGGCGATCGTCAAAAATGACCGGAGTGATCTCCGGACTGACCGTGGGCTGAGCCATCATATGGCAAAGACAATGACAGCCATGGCCGGGAGCGTCCGGATCGGGCGCTTGAACAGGCGTGCTCGTCGGAGATGCGGCCGCCACCGGTATCGAATCTGAGCCACCGCCGGCAAGCGCAGGAAGATCATGAAACAGCGAAACCGCAACAGCCAACGCCAAGGCGAAAGCCAAAGGCCAACGCCAGAAGCGATGGCGTCCGGCCTTGGCAATCGCGATTATGGGACGGTGGGTAGCTTTCATTGCAAACCCTTACATCCGACCAAAATATCCCGCCCGGGCGAGGTTTTTTCAAGGCGGCGACGTCGGCTGCTATATATCCCGGGCTCGCCTAGAGCATTATAACGCGTCGCAGCGAGCACATAGCCTCGCCGTGTTCGCTGTTTTT
>CBFGVM010000388.1:0-4057 GCA_965652015.1 uncultured Alphaproteobacteria bacterium | reverse complement strand
CCGCGAGCCGTTGCCGGGACTGCACGAACGCTACGTTGCCGCGCGCTGGCGGCAAACGCTGGGATCGACGATGCATTGCGTCGCCGGCGACGGCGTGGGCATCATCGCCGGCGC
Source organism: uncultured Alphaproteobacteria bacterium (assembly GCA_965652015.1). Taxonomy (GTDB): domain Bacteria; phylum Pseudomonadota; class Alphaproteobacteria; order Rhizobiales; family Xanthobacteraceae; genus VAZQ01. The sequence goes on along the minus strand of CBFGVM010000388.1, from coordinate 3,943 downwards.
GGTGCTTTCGAGCGTGTTCGGGATCGCCGGACTGGCCGAGGTGGTCCTCGAATACGTTCTCGGCTTCGCCTTCGGCTGGACGATTTTCCAGGCGCTGTTCATGCGCGACATGGCCGGCGGCTCCTACCTGCGCGCGCTAAACAGCACGTTCATATCGGAACTCCTGTCCATGAATCTGTTGATGGCGGGAATGGTGCCGACCGTGATGACGCTCAAGGCGCACATTCCGGCGGCCGCAGATCCCACAACACCGAGCTTCTGGTTCGTGATGTCGATGGGATTGCTTGTGGGCTTCATCCTTGCCTACCCGATGAATTGGTGGCTCGTCGCCTATCATCTCAAGCACGGCATGATGACGGTGCGCCCGGCAACGGCCGGGGCGCATGGCGCGCACAGCGTGCACGCCGGAATGGATGCCGCGCCGACCATGACCATGGGAGACGCGCCGACCATGACCATGGGGGATAAGGCTCCTTGGCCGCCGGTACCGGTGATGACGCTGTTGTCGTTTCTTGCCTTGGCGGCCGGCGTGGCGATCGCTTTCCTGTTGCGGGCGGCCTGAGCGAAAGTGCCGCGACTTCACGGCGTCAGGGACAAGCTATAACGTAGAACCTCGCATAGCGCCGCGCCGCGGCATTGCCGAGGAGGGCTGCTCATGTTTTCACGCCGCGCGTTCCTTTCCGCTGTCGCCGCTTCGAGCGTCACCACGCTTGCACGCGCGCAGACAAATCCCGAGAGCGCACCGCCGACCGTGCTGCGGATCGAGCGCCGCACCATCGAGGTGAACGGCAAGCCCGCCTCGGTCTACGGTGTCCGGCAGCCCGACGGCACCTTCGGCATTAGAACGGAGGTGGGGAAGCGATTCCGGGTGCGTTTGGAGAACAAGATCGACGAACCGAGCCTGATCCATTGGCACGGTCTCACGCCGCCATGGCAGCAGGACGGCGTTCCCGGCATCTCCGGCCCGCCGATTCCGCCGGGCGGCAGCGCCGATTACGACTTTCCGTTGCGCTTCGGCGGCACCTTCTGGATGCATTCCCATCAGGGCTTCCAGGAGCAGCTCTTGATGGCTTCACCGCTGATCATCCGCGATCAGCGCGACCGCGCGGACCAGCAGGAAGTCATCATCATGTTGGCCGACTTCAGCTTCACGCCGCCCGAGCAGATCTTCGCTGAGCTTAAGAAAGGCAGCATGGCGTCGATGGCAGGCGCCTCGTCTGCTACTGCTTCCGGCGACATGAAGGGAATGCGGATGGCGCCTGGCATGAAAATGGATGCCGCGGCCAAGCCGGATCTGAACGACGTGACGTATGACGCTTTCCTTGCCAACGACCGCACGCTCGCCGATCCCGAGGTGGTCAAAGTCGAGCCGGGAGGGCGCGTGCTGTTGCGCATCATCAACAGTTCGTCGATGAGCGCTTTTCATGTCGATCTCGGCGCGCTTGATGGGGAGCTGATTGCGGTGGACGGATTCCGGACCGCGCCGGTGAGGGGGCGGCGTTTCCCCATCGCCGTGGCGCAACGGCTGGACATCCGGCTGGCCATTCCGCGCGCGGCGGCGGCCCATCCCGTGCTCGCGCTGCTCGAGGGGGACAACAAGCGAACGGGCATCATCCTGCGTGCCGCGGATGCGCCGATTGCACGCATCCCCGACATGTCCAAGATGGCGTCTCCCGCGCTCACGCTCGATCTGGAAGGCCGGCTGCGCGCGCTCGAGCCGCTCAAGCCGCGCAAGGCCAACCGCGTCCACACCCTCAATCTCACGGGTGAGATGGCGGGTTACCGCTGGTCGCTCAACAATGTCGCCTGGAGCAAGGACGTGCCGCCGCTAGCGCTCGCGCAGGGCGAGCGCGTGGAGCTCGTCTTCGCCAATCAGACGCGCATGCCGCATCCCATGCACCTGCACGGGCACGAATTTCAGGTGGTCGAGATCGACGGCAAGCGCTTTGCGGGCGCGGTGCGCGACACCGTGCTGGTGCCGCCCGGCCGCCGGGTCGTGGTGGCCTTCGACGCCAACAATCCCGGCCTGTGGGCGCTCCATTGCCACCTGCTCTACCACCTCGAGGCCGGGATGTTCACGACGCTTCGCTACGTGTGATCCGCCACCGCATCCGTACGTCGCGTGCGTCGCTTCGGCCGTCATTGCCGGGCTTGACCCGGCAATCCATCGTCTTCGCAAAAGGCTTTTGGAAAAAGGATGGACCCCCGGGTCAAGCCCGGGGGTGACGCATCTAGATATGCAATGTCGAATGGAGCCGATCGCAAAAGCGCTAAAGCGTGCACGAGCGCGTGTGCTTCATGTGCTCCAGCGTTCGTGGAACGATGACGCAGTCGTGGTGACCGCCATTGCTCGGCCAGATGCCCACCAGCTCGTCGGTCTCGGCATCGATGAAAGCGATGCCGCTCGATAGCCGCTGGAAGCCACTGAACACGCCGACCACGTATTTGCCGTCGTAGGTTACCGCCAGCGTTTGCATGTCCGGTCCGATGCCCTGGATCTCCTTCTTGATCTTCCAGGTCTTGGTATCGACGACCATGATGCCGCTGGCGGCCGGCGAGGGGTGCAGGATCGAGAGATAGAGCTTGGAGCCGTCCATGGAGAAGACCATGTGGAACGGGTTCGGATATTTGCCGACCCACAGGGGGTCCTCGATATGCGCGATCTTCTTCCAGTTGCGCGGATCCGGGTCGCTCGAATCGAACACCGAGCAGTTGTTCTCGCGCAGATTGTTCATCATGCACAGGAACCGGCCATCGGGAGAGAAACCGATCTCGTGGCCGGGCGAAAAGATCTTGTCGAACTTCACCTCCCAGTGATCGTTGTCGATCTTCTTCACGGGATATTGGCTCGGCGCGTCCTTGTTGAATTGCAGGAACGTGACCGGCTCGAAGTTCTTCTCGGCGTCGAGGATCATCTGGCCACCGCACAATCGCACGATGGTTGAGGCCCAGCGGCCGCTCGGATGCCAGATCGTGCCGTCAGCCCCGCAGAGGCTGAAAACGTCGTCCCCGGGCAGCGTTCCTTCCTCGACGAACAGCTCGCCCATCGGCACCATCTCCCATTCGATCTTCTGGCCTTTGGTGCCGCGATAGTCGTACTTGCCGGTCGCACGATCAGGATAGATCTTGGAGATCTTGAGCACGCCGCCCTTCTGCCAGGCCTCCGACAGCTGGCGGACGTTGGGGACCCAATCGTATTTGAGCGCCGCGACGACTCGAGACGTGCGCCGATCGAAGCACGCCGCGATGTCCTTCTGCCCGTCCGTGACGAAATAGCGCTCCGCGGTCTTGGGATCGATGTTCACGTGCACGCCGAGACCGAGCCCGGTCGTTTCCGCGACGTTCTCCATGACCTCCATTTGCGCGCCGTCATAGCGCACGCGATAGATGTTGAACCCTTCGTCCGGCGTCTCGATATGGGTGGGAATGCCGTAGATCAGCGAATTCTTGCCGCCTTGGGTGCTGTTGATCCATTCGAATCCCTTCGCCGGATCGGCGCTCGGAAAGGCGCAGAGGTGGTGCGAGATCGGATTGTAGTCGCCGTAGTTCCAGTACGAGACCCAAGCGAGCGCTCTGCCGGTATTGAGGTTCACCGCGTAGGTGCCGCCGCCCATCTTGGTCGGCATCAGCAGAACCCAGTCGCCGAAGCGGCGGCCGCCCACGTCGGCCTGGGGATTGACCAATTCGCGATCGATGGGATGGCGCTGGGGCTCGGTATAGGTTGCGCCGGCATGCCTTGCCCCGTGATCGGGGATGTTTTGACCGGTGAGCATGGGATAGCCGAGCGTGACGGCCTCGCCGACCACCGCCGTGCCCGCGGCCCAGGTCAGTAGACTCCTGCGGTTGAGCTTCTTCGGCGCTCGCGCGGATACGGACGCCGCTTGAGGCGCAGCTGGGGCTTGCGCCGCCTCGTGTTCATCGCGGGCAGCCTTTTTCCGCACAT
>CBFGVM010000387.1:0-4063 GCA_965652015.1 uncultured Alphaproteobacteria bacterium | reverse complement strand
TATGAGCTCGATCGCGGTGAATAACCGGCCATATTGTGTCTGCAGAGCAGGCACTGAATCGAGCGTCATCGAGACCAGGTTGACGACGATCAGCGCTACGAGGAGCCGGCCAACCATGAGACCTGTTCGGTCTGCGATGGTGCCATGTTCGAGGATCTCATAGAGGCGGCGCCGAAGCCTTGAAGTGCGCCGGATATATCGCGGCATGGCCGTTTTCCAACCTCGATAGTCGGCTAGGCGCGGCTCCAGTGGCGGCTCGAGGCAATCATGCAGGCAAAGTACTCGCCGCCCGCAAGGGCGTGCAAGCCAAATGGGCCGCCCCAAGCCGCCGAATGCCGCGCAGCACGGGCCAGGCGCCTCCGCGATCGCAAAGACAAAAGGTCGGAATCTCGATAGCGCGAGAGCCAGCGGGAATGGACGGCGGCTTCACGCGCCGGTTGGGCGCGTCCACGGCCCCAGCCGCACGCCCGCCGGCAAGGCTTCGTGCAGCATCAGCATCTCGCCGACCGTCTCCGAGGTGACGAGGCCGACCAGGCGGCCACCGGCATCGACCACGGCGACGGCCGGCGCCGATTTCTCCTGCAACATCCGGAACGCGTCTTCCAGGCACTGGCGGTGACCGATGGTGGGCACCGTGGGCGTCATCGCCTCCGCGACCCGGGCATCGGGACCGAGCTGCTTGAGTGCGCGAATGAGGTCGCTGCGGCCGAGCAGCCCGACCGGCTTGCCGGACCCGTCGACCACCGGGAATTCGCTCTGGCTCGTGCGCAGGAGCGTCTGCACCGCGTCCTCCACGTGCGCCTCGGGCGCGAGCGTGGCGAATTGGGTCACCATCGCCGCGCTCGTGGGCACGCCGCGCGACATCGCCCGAATGGCGACGAGGTGAGCCTCCGAAGAGGCCGCGAGATAGACGAAGATCGCGATGAAGATCAGCATCGGGTTGGAGAACAGCCCGATGAACCCGAGTGCAAAGGCGACGCCTTGGCCGATGAACGCGGCGATCTCGGTGGCGCGCACATAGCCCATGCGCGAGGCGAGGATGGCGCGCAAGACCCGCCCGCCGTCCATGGGAAAGGCCGGGATCATGTTGAAGATGGCGAGAAATAAGTTCACGGCGGCGAGCCGATCGATCATGGACGTATGCGGACTTTCGACGGCGTAGAGATCGCCCGCGTTCACGCGCGCGCCGGCGAGCATGATCAAGGCGATCGCGATCGCCACGTTCACCAGCGGGCCGGCGATGGCGACCAGGAACTCCTCGTAGGGCTCTTCCGGGATGCGCTCGAGGCGCGCCACGCCCCCGATCGGCAGCAAGGTCACGTCGGGCGTCGACACGCCGAACGCGCGCGCTGTGAAGATGTGGCCGAATTCGTGCGCCACCACGCAGGCGAACAAGAGCACAAGAAAAGCGAGGCTTTGCCAGGCCGCCTCCGATCCGCCCGCGACCCAACTGGCCGCGAAAATCCAGCCCAGAAACAACAGGAAAGTGACGTGGACACGGACTGCCGTGCCGGCGATCGTGCCGATATTGAGCGACCAGGGCATCGGGGCCTCCAGGCGGGATCCGGTCGGCCATAAGAAACAAAACCAGCCGGCCCTCGCTGATAGGTAGGCGTTCGCGCCATCTTTGCGAGTGGCTCGCGAGGTCCTATTCGTGGCACAATCGGATTGATCGTGAGGTGCCCGACCATGGCAGAGAAATTGACCGGCAGCGCGCGCACGGCCGCGCTGGCTAAACTTTCCGGCTGGAGCGAGGTGAAAGGTCGCGACGCCATCAGCAGACAATTCACGTTCGGCGACTTCAACGAGGCATTCGGCTTCATGGCGCGCGCTGCGCTGATCGCGGAAAAGCTCGATCACCATCCGGAATGGTTCAACGTCTACAACAAGGTGGAGGTGACGCTGGCAACGCACGACGCGGGCGGCGTGACCGAGCGTGACATTAAGCTCGCCCAGGCCATGGATCGCCTGGCCAAGGCCTCCGAGGTCGCATGATGCGGTTCGGACACGCCGCATGGTGGGGGCAAGGCGGATTCGACGCACGCGACGCGCGCGAGAGGGAACGCTTGCGGCGCGAGTTCTGGCACAAGGCGCGGCGGGTTGCCGCGGGGTTACCGTTCGCCGAGGATTTGCTGGCCGCCTATTACTGCGCGTTCGATCACGCGACGCCAACGCCGGTGAAAGTCTCGCTCGTCGGCGCGCTCGCCTATTTCGTGCTGCCCTTCGACGCGCTGCCGGACGTGTTTCCGCTCCTCGGCTTCACCGACGACGCCGCGGTGCTGCTGACGGCGCTGCGCATGGTCGGAGCGCACATGCGCCCGGAGCATCGCGATGCGGCGCGCGCTGCACTCGAGCGGATGAAGATGGGTGGCGAATAGCGGCAAAGCGCACTTTTCTTGGGACTGCGATGGGCGGTGCCACATCGTTCCCTCCCCCGCTTGCGGGGGAGGGACCTTGCGGGGGAGGGACAGGGAGGGGGCTTGCAAGACGAGCGCAGTTTTTGGTTACCCCCTCCCCAACCCTCCCCCGCAAGCGGGGAAGGGAGACCACCGAGTGTGCGGCGCCGGCGCGGCCGGTGGTCATGGGTCCCGGCAACGGGGTCCCCGCGACGCAAGCGTCGCGGGGTGCGCCGCGCGGGGACGACAGTAACTGGATCGGTATCGATCACACCCGCACCACCAGCTTGCCCATCACCTCGCGGTTCGCGAGCGCCCTGAGCGCCGCCGGCGTCTCGGCAAGCGGATAGACTTTCTGGACGTGGCACGACAGCTTGCCTTCGGCGCACCAGCGGGCGAGCGTTTCGATGGCGGCCTTATATTCCTCCTTCTCCTGGCGAACCCACGCTCCCCAGAACACGCCGAGCACGGCGCAGCCTTTGAGCAGCACCAGATTGAGCGGCAGTTTCGGAATCTCCCCGGCGGCAAAGCCGACGACGAGGTGCCGGCCCTCCCAGGCGAGCGAGCGCAGCGCCGGTTCGCTGTAGCGTCCGCCAACGGGATCGAACACGACGTCGATGCCGTGCTCGCCGCCCAGGCGCTTGAGCGCGGCCCGTAAATCCTCCCGTTCGTAGTTCACCACCTCGTGCGCGCCATGCTCGCGGGCAAACGCGAGCTTGTCGTCGGTCGAGGCACAGGCGATCACGCGTGCGCCCATGCGGTTGCCGACCTCGATGGCCGCGAGCCCGACCCCACCCGAGGCGCCGAGCACGGCTAACGTCTCCCGCGGCCGCATCAAGGCGCGGTATTTGAGCGCGTGATAGGCGGTGCCGTAGGTGATGGTCAGCGCCGCGGCGCGATCGAAGTCGAGGTCGGCAGGCAGCTTGACAATATTGTCGGCGGCGACCGCCGTGCGTTCGCGCGCGGCATTGAAATTGGTGTAGCCCATGACCCGGTCGCCGGGCTTGAAAGCGGTGACACCGGCGCCGACGCTTTCGACCACGCCCGCGAACTCGCCGCCCGGCGAGAACGGAAACGGCGGCTTGGTCTGGTACTTGCCGGAGATGATGAGCGTGTCGAAGAAGTTCAAACCGACCGCCGCAACTTTGGCCACGACCTCGCCCGGCCCGGGAACGGGGTCGGAGATGTCCGCGAGCACGAGGTCGTCGGGAGTGCCGAAGTGCTGGCAGAGAACGGCTTTCATAGGATGTGATCCAAGCGAGATCGTATCGGCAGGCTCATAGCACGGGGCGCGTCTGTTAAAGCACAAGGAATGACAAATAGATGCGTCGCCGCGCTGATCGGGCGGACACTACGCGCAGCAGTCGATCCGCCTTCACATTGCCGAATTCGCCAATCAGTTCATGGTGCTCGGGAAATCCCTCCTTGGGCGTGCCGTCATGGGAGATGGGCCGATGACCGGGATCAGATCCGCCACGAGCGCCTTCGTGCTTGCCGCCTCTTTGGCGTCGCATGCCTTTGCGCAGCAATCGACGCCGCAGCCGCCCAAGCCGGCCGCTACGCCACAGCCGGCTGCCACGCCGCAGCCGGCCAAACCCGCCGCGCCGGCTCCGTCGAAGCCTGCGGCCACGCCCGCGAAACCCGCTGCGGCCGCAACGGCGCCCGCG
>CBFGVM010000386.1:0-4092 GCA_965652015.1 uncultured Alphaproteobacteria bacterium | reverse complement strand
GCGCGGGGGACGTCTTCCACGGCGCGTTCGCGCTCGCGCTCGCCGAGGGTCGTGACCTTGCCGCGGCGCTGCGGTTTGCCGCGGCGGCCGCCGGCCTCAAATGCACGCGCCTTGGCGGCAGCATGGCGGCGCCAGATCGCGCCGAGGTCGAGGCCCTGCTCGCCACAGGAGCCGCGGAACGGATTTGAGTTGCCGGAGAATAGTTTCCTAGATACACAGTAGCGCAACACCGCGAGGCGACGAGATCATTCTCCCGCAGCCCTTGAGGTGATATTTATTTCCCCGTCCAGGGACCGGGCCCGATGGACGCCATCGACCGCAAGATTCTCGCGCTTCTCCAACAGGATGCCTCGCGCTCGGTCGCCGAGATCGGCAATTTGGTGGGCTTATCTTCGACGCCCTGTTGGAAGCGCATCCAACGGCTGGAGGCCGACGGCGTGATTCAGCGCCGCGTCGCGCTGGTCGATCAGGACAAAATCGGGCTCGGCGTCACCGTGTTCGTCTCGATCGAGACCGGCGACCATTCGCAGCAATGGCTCGATCGATTCGCTACCGTGGTCGGCGCCATGCCCGAGGTGATGGAATTCTATCGCATGGCGGGCGACGTCGATTACATGCTGCGCGTGGTCGTCTCCGACATCGCCGGCTACGATGCGTTCTACAAACGGCTGATTGCAGCCGTGCCGCTCAAGAACGTCACGTCGCGCTTCGCCATGGAGAAAATCAAAGCCACAACGGTGCTGCCGATCCCATGAAGGCCGCACCGCGGCAAAGACGTTGCCCGCCGTCAGCAATTGTTAACCAACGCATCGCTGGAAAAACCTATCGTTAACGCCACTGCGTTTCGCCCGCCCAACCGCGCATTTGCCGGCGGATATTAACCTCGCTGCAACGGGAGGCCGCTAGCGTTCATCCCGTTCCGGATCGGCCGGGCAACAACGGCACCACCGGAACTCAGAGCGCAAGCTGTGGACCGTGGAGGCTGCAATGATCAATCTCGTGAAGCTTTTCTTGAAGGACCAATCGGGCGCGACCGCCGTCGAATATGGCCTCGTCGCCGCCGGCATTTCGGTCGCGATCATCGCCGTGATGCAGGGCCTGGGTTCGAAGCTTAGTTCCGCCTTCGTCCAGGGCACGTTGAAATAAGAGCCGACGCGCTAGGATCCGCGCGGCGCTAACCGAAACGCAAGGCGCACCAGCTAGAACTCATTCCCGCGCTGCGCGCGTCAAAGACGCGCGTAAACGCGCTTATGCCGGGAATCCAGCCCGCATGAGCGAAGCGGATGCGGGTGCCCCGGATTTTGCTTCGCTCATCCGGGCTACGAATTGACGGACCGGGCCATCGCCACTTTGCGGATTGCAACGATATGTTCCTGATTGCCGACGCCATCCGACTGACGCTGTTTCCGGCGATGATGGCGTTCGCCGCCTCGAGCGATCTTTTGACCATGACCATCTCCAACCGGGTGTCGCTCATTCTCCTCGGCGGCTTTTTCGCCCTGGCGGCGATCGCCGGCATAAGCGCGATGGATATGCTCTCGCACCTTAGCGCAGGCTGCGTCGTTCTGGTCGCGGCCTTCGGCCTGTTCGCCCGCGGTATCATCGGCGGCGGCGACGCCAAGCTCGCGGCGGCCGCGGCGCTCTGGCTCGGCTTTGATCATCTTTTGCCGTTTCTCCTGTTGGCATCGCTGCTCGGCGGAGCGCTGAGCCTGGCGCTGATCTGGTTCCGCATGGCACCGCTGCCGGAACCGCTCGCGCGATACGCATGGGTCGGCCGGCTGCACGTCAAGAACGGCGCCGTGCCCTACGGGATTGCACTCGCCGCGGCGGCCCTTGCCATCTATCCGCACACGCCCTGGATGACGCTCGCTCCCTGACGTTTCCCGGAGTGCTCGCTCAAGAATTTGTTAACCGGATTTAGATACGCGGCGTTAACCATCCCTTGACCCTTGGCTGCTGAAATAGGGCGTGAAGCAGCGTATTCGGGGGGATCGGATATGGGGGACACGTCGCTCATTCGCGCCACATTGCTCATCGCCTTGCTCGCCGCCATGGGTTTCGTCGCCGCCGGCCGAGCGCCGGCTGCCGAATCGACCGCGGTTATCGAGGCCCCTTGCACGGCCTGCTACGGCAAGGCGGGGATCAACTTCCCTCCGCCCTGAGCTGCGGCTTTTCCCATTCCGGGGGTTCTCGCCAGCCGTTCTGCTGGGCGAGCGCCTGCCGCAGCCGGGCGACCCTGGTTTCGGTCGGCGCCAGACCCGACACACCTCCGGCTGGAACGCCCGGACGCTGCAGCCCCATGACCAGCGCCAGGCTTTCGCGCACGCGCGCATCATTGCGCGACTGCGAGGCCGCCCGTCGCAGCGTAGCCTCCGCCCGCACCAGGTCCTTGGCCAGCGCATAAGACAGGCCGAGATTGGAAAGCACTGATGGCTCGTCCGGCGCGAGCCGCAGCGCGGTCGCGTAATAGCGCTGCGCGTCGTCGTGCCTCCCGATCTGGTCGAGCGCGGCGCCCTGGACCGACAGAATGCGCCAGTCCGGCGCCCCATCCGCATGCGCGCGATCGAGCACATCGAGCGCCCGCCGGTAGTGGCCGACATCGGCCAGCGCGCGCCCATAGGCGGCCAGCACGCCACGATGCTTCGGGTGCGCAATCGACGCTTGCTCGAGCACGGCGAGGGCCTGCGCGCGCCGCCCATGGAGGCCCAGCGTCCGGGCATGATCGACCGCCACGTCCGGATCGTTCGGATCAGCGCGGTAACGTTAGGCCGAGCGCGGCGCCGAACGCTCGCCATCCGCGGCGCCGCGGGACGCGGTCATCTCCGTCGGTTGCGTCGTCTGGCAGCCACCGAGCACGGCCGCAGTCACGGCCGCGAACACGATCGGCGCCAACCCCTCGACGCAACCAAACCCCCTGATCGAGCTGATCATCACGGCCCCGTGCGGGCCCCCAGACGGGTTCCGGCAATAAAGCGTTAACCTTAATGAGTGGTTAATTTGCCCCTAACGAGTGTTAACGGCGCCCACCCGGGTTCGCCTTCCCCGGCGCGAAGGCGCGTGCTAGAGCGGGCGCGAATCCTTGCCGTCATTCTGGGCCGAGCACAGCCAGGGGCGTTCATAACCACCGGGTGTGATTATGGATTCCGGGCTCGCGCCTTCTGCGCCCGGAATGACAGCGGATGGGTATTTGCGTGAAATACTGCTAGCAGGACGGCTTGAGGGACGGCTCTCCGATGCATCCGGTGTTTCTTCCCCGCGGGCACGCGGTCGCGACGGTTCCGGTAACCTTCGTTAACGGGGCCAATTGGCAGAACCTGCGCGAACGTCTCGATTCGCGCGCGCGTGCCTTCGCCGCCGCCGCCGGCTTCGAGCCCAAGCCCGGCCGCCACCTCCTCCAGCCCGGAACCGACGGCGGCCTTGCCGGTGTGCTGTTCGGGCTCGAGCGCCCGGAGGAGCCCAACAAGGATCTGTTTTGGCCCGGCGCGCTGCCGGGGTTGTTGCCGGCAGGCGCCTATCGCTTCGCCACCTCCCCGCACGATCCGAAGCTTGCGGTGCTTGCCTTCGCGCTCGGTAGCTACCGCTTCAATCGCTACCGCAAGCAGGACGAGAAGGACATCAAGCTCGAGCTGCCCGGCAACGTCGACGGCGAGGATCTCTCCCGGATCGTGGAGGGCATTGCGCTCGCGCGCGATCTCATCAACACGCCGGCCAACGACATGGGGCCGGCCGAGCTCGAAGACGCCGCGCGCACGCTGGCGGGCCGCCATGGCGCAAAGCTGCGCTCGGTCGTCGGCGACGATCTGCTCGCCGAGAATTTTCCGCTCGTTCACGCGGTCGGCCGCGCGGCCGCACGCGCGCCGCGCCTCATCGATCTGAGTTGGGGCGATGCAACCCACCCCAAGGTGACGCTCATCGGCAAGGGCGTGTGCTTCGATTCGGGCGGGCTCGACATCAAGCCCGAGAGCGGCATGCTCAACATGAAGAAGGACATGGGCGGCGCCGCCTCCATGCTCGCACTCGCGCACATGTTGATGGGTCGCGGCATCAAGCTGCGGCTGCGCGTGCTCATTCCGGCGGTCGAGAATGCGATCT
>CBFGVM010000385.1:0-4103 GCA_965652015.1 uncultured Alphaproteobacteria bacterium | reverse complement strand
CGATGAAGCGTACGTCCTTCCCCGGCCAGTTGGAAAGCAGCTCCTTGAGCCGGCCGCGTGCGCTGATCGGCAAATAGATTCCGCGCGGCGCCCGGAAGATATGGCCGAATTTCTGGCACGCCTCCCCGACCGTCGGCGTATAGACGATCGGCATGTAGGTGGCGGGGTCCGACATCAGGATCGCGTAATAAAGCGTCTCGTTGCGCACCTGCAGATCCGAGAGCACGAGGTATTTCTGCAGATCGTTCTCGAGAGCGGCGATTTCGGCGTGCCGGCGCGCGATCTGCAGCGGCATCGTTGTCACGGCGGGCGGCAGCAGACCTTCGAGACCCCAGGCGCGGCGCTCCGCCTCGGTGAACGCCGTCCCTTTATTGAGGCGCGGATTGTGCAGCAAATTGTATCCCCTCGGATGCTCCGGCCCCACTGCGGTCATCTTGAATGCCTCCCTACGCCGTCGTGTGCTCGATATTATCTGGTTCCGGTCCGGTCTCCGAACCGAATGCGCTCAAGCGCCAACCAAATGATGGCAAAGAAGGTGCGGAGAATGTGCGAGTCTCAGGGCAAAGCCAAAGCGGTTCACGCCGCGGCGCCAACGCTACGCCGGCGCAACGCGGCTTCCCGTCTGTTGCAGCGATGACCTATTTCGGAAGATCACGCGGAGCAACCCGCACCAGCGATGGACTGTATTCCGGTCTGCAAAGGATAGCGAGAAAGAGAATTTCGAGCGCAAGTTCAAGGATCCTGATGGCATCATCTTCGACATCTCCCAGACGGCTTGGGTGGGCACGCAACGCGATGGATGACACGCACCGGGTGCAATCCGGATTGAACCATGCGCGCGCTTCGGTGCGATCGCCCTCTCTGTCAAACGTCAATTGAACGAAAGAAGCGGAAAGGAGCGGAGCGAGTGCCTCTCCGAAATAGGGAGCCATAACAATTGATGGTGGGCGCGACAGGGATCGAACCTGTGACCCCTACCATGTCAAGGTAGTGCTCTTCCGCTGAGCTACGCGCCCGGGCCCGCCGCAGTTCATATCGGCTCGTTTGCGAGGAGGCAAGGACTGCTGGCCGCCTCAAGCAGCGAGCATCTTCTGCACCTCGTTGACCAGCTCACGCAGATGCACCGGCTTCGAGAGGACCTTGGCGTTTTTCGGCGCGGCGGTGTCGGAATTGAGCGCCACCGCCGCAAAGCCGGTGATGAACATGATCTTGATGTCGGGATCGAGCTCGGAGGCGCGGCGCGCCAGCTCGATGCCATCCATTTCGGGCATGACGATGTCGGTCAGCAAAAGCTCGAACGGCTCTTCCCGCAGCCGCTGGTAGGCCGACAGCCCGTTATCGAACGAGATCACGTCATAGCCGGCATTCTGCAGCGCCTTCACCAGAAAACGCCGCATATCGTTATCGTCCTCGGCAAGGATGATCTTCGCCATGGTCCGGTCCGCTCGGGATAGTGAGCTAACGCCTGCCCTTGTAATTCTTCCCCGCAACCATAAAGGGGGATGGCCGGTAAACAACGGGTGAAATCGCCCCGGGATTGCCGGTGAGGGTAACCCAAGGCCTAATCTTGACCTCGTCCTACGCTTTTAGTCCCATGGACAATAGCCCCTTTCCAGCCATAGTGGTGCCAGAACTGGGGTCGTCATTAGCTCCGACGTCACGTCAAACCGCCCAATCGCCATGTCCGAAGTGAAAGACGAGCTCGACCCTCCCTTTGAGATTCTGGAGCCGGCCGAGTGGCGCGGGCCGGTGGTCTTCAATTCGCCGCACAGCGGAAACGTGTATCCGCGCGCGTTTCTCACCGCCTCACGGCTCGAGATCGCGACGCTGCGCCGCTCGGAAGACAGCTTCGTCGACGAGCTGCACCTCGGCGTCGTACGGCGCGGCTATCCGCTCATGCGGGCGCACTTTCCCCGCTGCTATGTCGACGTCAACCGCGAGCCCTACGAGCTCGATCCGCGCATGTTCGAGGGCCGGCTACCTTCATTCGCCAACACTCGTTCGATGCGGGTGGCGGGAGGATTGGGCACAGTCGCGAGAGTCGTCGGCGATGCCCAGGAAATCTACCGCCAGCGCATTCCGGTCGACGACGCGATCCGGCGCATCGAGGGACTTTACAAGCCCTATCACCGCGCGCTGCGTCGCTTATTCACGCGCGTTCACAGGGATTTCGGAGCCGCGATCCTGATCGACTGTCACTCCATGCCTTCGAGCGCGGGCGCCAAGGATGAGCGTCCGCGCGCCGATGTCGTGCTGGGCGATCGCTATGGAACGAGTTGCGTCGCGGCGGTCGCGGAAACGGTCGAAGCGACACTGCGCGCGCAAGGATATTCGGTCAGCCGCAACAAGCCTTACGCGGGAGGCTTCATCACCGAGCATTACGGCAATCCGGCCGCCGGCCTGCATGCCGTTCAGCTCGAACTCAATCGCGCGCTGTACATGGATGAGCGGCGGTTCGAGCGCTCGCCGTCGTTCGCCCGCCTTGCCGCCGACCTGGAGATCCTCGCAGACACCCTGGCCGCCCTTCCGATCCAGGAGCTGCGGCCCTACCGCGCGGCCGCCGAATAACCCCTGTTGCCGGATAACTCCTGATTCAGGATGCTGATAAAAAAGGGCCGCTTGCGACTGCAGGCGGCCCAAGTCTAGGGAGGAAACGCCCAAGGAGGGCGGCGGTAACGCGAGGCGCTACCGCACCGCAACAACATACACCGCAGCGCACAAATAGCAAGGGTTCACCAGCCCATCTGGACTTTTTTCTGGGCATAGGTGACCTGCTGCCTATGCAGAAAACGAGCTTGACCTCAGGATAGTCGAGCCAAATCAATGGGGTACTTCGGCGAGGCTAGGCTGTGGGGCGACGTTTAAGGATGAAGGCCGGCAGCCGGCCACCGCGCCCGCGTCGCGCGCGTGAAGGTTCGAGCACCGGCGGGCCCTGCCGCAACTAACGGAGCCAAGGTTGCCGGGCGGGCAGGTCTTCGATAGGTCGATTACCGGGGGCAGAGCATGACGGCGATCGACTTTTCGGCTTTTGTCGACGAGCTTGCATCGGTCGCGGGCGAAACCATCCTGCCATTCTTCCGCACGGCGCTGAGCATCCAGGACAAAGGGCGCGCGGGCGGGTTCGATCCGGTCACCGCCGCCGATCACGCAGCTGAAACGGCGATGCGCACGCTCATTCGCCGTACCTTCCCGGACCACGGCATCATCGGTGAGGAATTCGGCAAGGACCGCGCCGACGCCGAATACGTCTGGGTCCTCGATCCCATCGACGGCACGAAGTCGTTCATCTGCGGCATGCCGGCCTGGGGCACGCTGATCGCCCTGCTGCGCTCGGGCGAGCCGGTGTTCGGCATGATGAATCAACCATTCACCCGCGAGCGCTTCAGCGGCGATGGCGGCCGGGCGCGTTATCGCGGCCCCAATGGGGAACGTGACCTGCGCGTGCGCACGTGCCCCGATCTCGCCAGCGCGGTCTTGTTAACGACGAGCCCGTTGCTGATGAATGCGCGTGATCGCGAGACGTTTGGTCGCATCGAGAAAGTGGTGCGGTTGTCGCGCTACGGCGGCGATTGCTACGCTTATTGCATGCTCGCGGCGGGCCATGTCGATCTGGTGATCGAAACGGAGCTCAAGCCGTATGACGTGCTCCCGCTCGTGCCGATCATCGCCGGCGCGGGAGGCGTCATCACCACCTGGGAGGGCGGCGCCCCGCATGCGGGCGGACGCATCATCGCGGCGGGCGACAAGCGCGTGCATGCGGCGGCGCTGGAGGTGCTCAGTAAGTAGTCCATAAGCAGAATTCGCTTGACTCGTGTAACGAGAATCTTCCAAGTTTCGGCATCCTCCAAATTTGCGCTTTCGGTTCGGGAGCCCGCTGCGCCGCAGTCGGCGCGTGCTCGGCGCCTGTTATTCGCCCTGTTATGCCCCTGTTATTTCCCGTTTCTTGTAATGTCGGCGCGGCGATTTCGTTTTTGTTTTCTGAAACTTGCTTTCCTAGGCCCCGTATTTTTCCTGTTCTTTACAGGAAAATACAGGGAAGGAACCGCTCTCACTTGAACAGCGGCGTGCCCGGGATGAAGGCGTCGAACGCGGCCAAGGCCTGG
>CBFGVM010000384.1:0-4104 GCA_965652015.1 uncultured Alphaproteobacteria bacterium | reverse complement strand
CGACCCCGGGGCGGCCTGCGGGCCGCCCCAATGCTTTCTGTGTCGCTCCGCGATCAACGATCCCCGACACAGCGCCCTCGATTTGCGCCAAGACCGCGGTTATGCATGACGGCCCCAATAACCTCGTCATTTGCTGGAACGACCGAGACATGCCCCCTTTCGAATCCCTCCCCTACCGCGCCTGCGTCGCAATGGCGGTATTCAATCGCCGCGGCCGCGTCTTCATCGGCCGTCGTATCGACGGGCCGGAGCATGTCGACGCCACTCATGCATGGCAGCTCCCGCAAGGCGGCATCGATGCCAACGAGGACCCTTGGCCTGCGGCGGTGCGCGAACTCTACGAGGAGACCAACATCCGTTCGATCGAAAGGCTCGGCGAGATCGGAGAAGAGCTCTGTTACGACATTCCACGCGAGATCGTTGGCCAGGCCTGGGGCGGCAAGTACCGCGGGCAGTGCCAGAAATGGTACGCGCTGCGGTTCACCGGCGAGGACAGCGAAATCGACATTGCGCATCCCGCCGGTGGCCACAAACCCGAATTCGTGGAATGGCGCTGGGAGCGGCTGCCGAAGATCGTCGACCTGATCGTGCCGTTCAAGCGGCCGGTCTATGAGTGCGTCGTGCGGGAGTTCAAGAGGTTTGCCGGCGGCGCGGACTAGTGCGCGAGCGCGGCCTGCAGCGCCCGTAATCGGTCGAGCTTTTGCGCGAGCTTATCGCGCTTCCATTCGTCCGTCTCGTCGGCGACGTCTTCCTCGGTGTCCTTGATCACGCCGGCGAGCTGCGCGACGTCGAACTCGTCCACCGGGACCGCCATATCGGCAAGCACGGTGAGGCCGGCCGGACCAACCTCGGCAAAGCCGCCGTCGATCACAATTCGCCGCGCGTCACGTTCGGCATAAATGACCAGAATCCCCGGCCGGAGCGTGGTGACGATCGGGGCATGCCCCGCCAGAACGCCGAAATCGCCCTCCGAACCCGGCACGTCGACCTGGGTGACCTCGCCGGAGAACAGAAGTTTCTCCGGCGAGACGAGATCGAAGTGGAAGGTGGCCATCGTTCAACCTCGGGTCCAGGACGCGGCTGCAGGCAGCACGACAGATCGAATGAGGCGCGAGGTGCGCGCCTGCCACCCAATCACGCGGCTTCCGCCGCCAGCTTCTTGCCCTTCTCGACCGCCTGCTCGATGGTGCCGACCATGTAGAACGCCGCCTCCGGCAAGTAGTCGTATTTGCCTTCGCAGAGACCCTTGAAACCGCGGATGGTATCGGCGAGCTCGACGAAGACGCCGGGCGCGCCGGTAAACACTTCGGCGACATGGAAGGGCTGTGACAGGAAACGCTCGATCTTACGTGCGCGGGCGACGGTGAGCTTGTCCTCTTCCGACAGTTCATCCATGCCGAGAATGGCGATGATGTCTTGCAACGACTTGTAGCGTTGCAGGATCTGCTGCACTTGGCGGGCAACCGCGTAGTGCTCCTCGCCTACGACCATCGGCGAGAGCATGCGCGAGGTCGAGTCGAGCGGATCGACTGCAGGATAGATGCCCTTCTCCGCGATCGAACGCGCCAGCACGGTGGTCGCATCAAGGTGCGCGAACGAGGTCGCGGGCGCCGGATCGGTGAGGTCGTCGGCGGGCACGTAGATCGCCTGCACCGAGGTGATGGAGCCCTTGGTCGTGGTCGTGATCCGCTCCTGCAACGCGCCCATGTCGGTGGCAAGCGTGGGCTGATAGCCGACGGCGGAGGGAATGCGGCCGAGCAACGCCGAGACCTCCGAGCCCGCCTGCGTGAAGCGGAAGATGTTGTCCACGAAGAACAACACGTCCTGCCCCTGGTCACGGAAATATTCCGCCACCGTGAGGCCGGAGAGGCCGACGCGGGCGCGCGCGCCGGGCGGCTCGTTCATCTGGCCGTAGACCAGCGCGCATTTCGAGCCCGCGGCCGAGCCGTTGTTCTCCTTCGGGTCCTTGTTGACGCCCGACTCGATCATCTCGTGATAAAGATCGTTGCCTTCGCGCGTGCGCTCGCCTACGCCGGCAAACACCGAGTAGCCTCCGTGCGCTTTCGCCACGTTGTTGATCAACTCCATGATGATGACGGTCTTGCCGACGCCGGCCCCGCCGAACAGGCCGACCTTGCCCCCCTTGGCATAGGGGGCCAAGAGATCGACGACCTTGATGCCGGTGATGAGAATTTCCGCTTCCGTCGATTGATCGATGAAGGGAGGTGCCGGCTGATGGATCGGGCGCCGCTCCTCATGCGGGACCGGGCCGGCCTCATCGACCGGATCGCCGATGACGTTGATGATGCGACCCAACGTGCCGTCGCCGACCGGCACCGCAATCGGCTGTCCGGTGTCGACGACCTCCTGCCCGCGCACGAGGCCTTCGCTCGTATCCATGGCGACCGTGCGCACGGTCGATTCGCCGAGATGCTGGGCGACCTCGAGCACGAGGCGATTGCCCTGGTTCTTGGTCTCGAGCGCGTTGAGAATGCGCGGCAGATGCCCATCGAAATGCACGTCGACGACGGCGCCGATGACCTGGGTGACGTGCCCGACTGGATTGGCCATGGTTGGTCCTTGCTATTGCACCGATGTACGAGTTTGCATGCCCTTCACACCGCGTCGGCGCCGGAGATGATCTCGATCAGCTCCTTGGTGATCATCGCCTGACGGGTGCGGTTGTAGTTCAGCGTCTGCTTGCGAATCATCTCGCCCGCGTTGCGGGTGGCGTTGTCCATCGCAGTCATCTGCGCGCCATAGAACGAGGCTGCATTCTCCAAAAGCGCGCCAAAGATCTGCACGGAGATGTTGCGCGGCAGAAGGTCAACCAGGATTTCCTCCTCATCCGGCTCGTATTCGTAGATCACGCCGTTGTCGTTGCCCGCTTCGCCCTCGAACACGGGCGGGATGATCTGCTGAGCCGTCGGGTTCTGCGTGATAATGGACTTGAAACGCGAAAAGAACAGGGTGCAGACGTCGAACGCACCCCGTTCGTAAAGCCGCAGGATTTTGTCGCCGATATCTGCGCCATGCTCGAAGGTGAGCGTGCGAACGCCGCGCAGCTCGACGTGCTCGAGGATCTGCTTCTCGTACAGACGGCGAAGTTGTTCGTAGCCCTTGCGACCTACGCAGAAGAACTTCACCTCTTTGCCTTCGGCCGTCAGTGCATTTGCGCGCTCGCGCGCAAGCCGCACGATCGCCGTATTGAATGGGCCGCACAGCCCGCGCTCGGCGGTGCACACCAGCAAGAGGTGCACGCGGCTGCTCCCTGTTCCAACCAGCAATCGCGGCGCCGCGCCACGATCGCCCACCGAGGCGGCAATATTGCCGAGCACCTTCGCCATCTGCTGGGCATAGGGACGCGCCGCCTCGGCCGCGGCCTGCGCGCGCCGCAATTTGGAGGCCGCGACCATCTGCATGGCCTTGGTAATCTTCTGCGTCGCCCTGGTGGCGGCGATGCGCACGCGCATGTCTTTAAGGCTAGGCATTTCAGGTGTGACGACAGAGAACGAACGAGCGACGACGGAGCGGGATTCGAATGACGCGTCGCAGCCCGTCAATTATCGGTGATCTGGCGTCTATCCTCCGTCTTCTCTCTTGTGCTCACGCGAACGTCTTCGCGTACCCGTCGATCGCAGCTTTGAGCTTGGCCGCGGTGGCGTCATCGAGATCGCGACTGTCGCGGATGGCCGTCAGGATTTCCGAATGCTGCGTTCGCATGACGCCAAGCAGGCCTTCTTCGAAGGCACGCACCCGCTCGACCGGGATCGGATCCACGTAGCCGTTGACCCCGGAATAGATGACGACGACCTGCTCCTCCATCTTGAGCGGGGAAAACTGCGGCTGCTTGAGCAGTTCGGTGAGCCGCGCGCCGCGGTTGAGCAGCCGCTGGGTGGTGGCATCGAGGTCGGAGCCGAACTGTGCGAACGCCGCCATTTCCCGATACTGCGCAAGTTCGCCTTTGATACGGCCGGCGACCTTCTTCATCGCCTTGGTCTGCGCAGAAGAACCCACGCGCGACACCGAGAGGCCGACGTTCACCGCCGGGCGGATGCCCTGATAGAACAGGTCGGTCTCGAGGAAGATCTGGCCGTCGGTGAT
>CBFGVM010000383.1:0-4120 GCA_965652015.1 uncultured Alphaproteobacteria bacterium | reverse complement strand
CATGCGCGCAAGCGAATGATGACGGCGGAATGCGAGGCTTGAATGTCGCAAAAGAACCAACTCGATTTCTTCACGCGCTGCATCCACGCAGGGCAGGAGCCCGATCCCACGACGGGCGCCGTCATGATGCCGATCTACACCACCTCCACTTACGTTCAGCAGAGCCCCGGGGTGAACAAGGGCTACGATTATGCTCGCACCAAGAATCCCACCCGCATGGCGTTCGAGCGCTGCATCGCCGATCTCGAAGGCGGCAGCGCCGCGTTCGCCTTTGCCTCGGGCCTCGCCGCGATCTCGACCACGCTCGAGTGCTTCGACCAAGGCTCGCATATCGTCGCGGTCGACGACCTCTACGGCGGCTCGCGGCGGCTGTTCGAGCGTGTGCGCAAGCGCTCGATGGGTCTGGAAGTGAGCTATCACGATCTCACTGACGTTGCTGCGCTCGAAGCGGTGATCCGGCCGAACACGCGTATGGTCTGGATCGAGACACCGACGAACCCAACGCTCAAGCTCGTCGATCTCGAGCGCGTGGCGGCGATCGCGAAAAAACGCGGCATCTGGGCCGTCGCCGACAACACCTTCGCCAGCCCCTATATCCAGCGCCCGCTCGAATTGGGCTTCGATCTCGTCGTGCATTCGACCACGAAATATCTCAACGGCCATTCCGACATGGTCGGCGGCGTCACCATCGCCGGCGAGAACGCGGAACTACGCGACAAAATGCGGTTCCTGCAGAATGCCGTCGGCGCGATCCAAGGCCCGTTCGACTCCTTCCTGGCGCTGCGCGGGCTCAAGACGCTGGCGCTGCGCATGGAACGCCATTGCGCCTCGGCGCTGAAGATCGCAACGTGGCTCGAGCGCCATCCCAAGGTGCGCCGCGTGTTCTATCCGGGGCTCGCGAGCCATCCCCAGCACGCGCTCGCCAAGAAGCAGATGCGCGCTTTCGGCGGCATGATCTCGGCCGAGCTTGCGGGCACGCTCGACGACACCCGCCGCTTCCTCGAACGCTGCCGGCTCTTTGCCTTGGCCGAGAGTCTCGGCGGCGTCGAGAGTCTGATCGAGCACCCGGCGCTCATGACCCATGGGCAGGTGCCCGCGGAGGTGCGCGCCAGTCTCGGCATCGGCGATACCCTGGTGCGGCTCTCGGTCGGCATCGAGGATGCCGATGATCTCATCGCCGACCTGGCGGCCGCGCTGGGCTAACCGCCGAATGGGCAAGGCAATCCCGCCTCTTTCTCTTCTCGCCGCCGGCCCTGCTATGCAATTAACGGCGGGGATAAGCGGAGAGCGAGATGCGGACTCAGGTTGGTATCGTCGGTGCGGGGCCCGCGGGGCTGATGCTGTCGCACCTCCTTCACCTGGAGGGGATCGAGAGCGTGATCCTCGAAAACCACAGCCGCGACTATATCGAGAGCCGCATCCGGGCCGGACTGATCGAGCAGTGGGCGAGCGACCTCCTTGTCGAAACCGGCGTCGGCGCGCGCATGCAGCGCGAAGGCATGTTCCACAACGGCGTTTATTTCGCCTTCGGCGGTGCCTTGCATTACATCAATTTCCGCGACCTCGTGGGCAAGGGCGTAACTATCTACGGCCAGCAGGAGGTGGTGAAGGATCTGATCGCGCGGCGGCTCGCCGACGGCGGGCAAATTTTGTTCGAAGCGAGCGACGTGAGCGTCCATGATTTCGCCGGCCGCGCACCGAAAATTCGCTTTCACCACGGCGGGCGCGATCTCGAGCTCGCCTGCGACTTCATCGGCGGCTGTGACGGCTTTCACGGCATTTGCCGGCCGAGCATTCCGGCGACCGCGCTCAGAGCCTATGACCGCGAATACCCCTTCGGCTGGGTCGGGATCCTCTCCGAATCTCCTCCACCCGAGCATGAGCTGATCTATGCCTATCACGAGCGCGGGTTTGCGCTTTACACCATGCGCTCGCCGACCTTGGCGCGGCTCTACTTCCAATGCGCTCCCGATGACGACATCGAGAACTGGCCGGACGCGCGCATCTGGCAGGAGCTGCATGCCCGCATCGGCGGCACGCGCGAGCTGCGTGAGGGTACCATGCTGCAGAAGGGCATCACCGCGATGCGCAGCTTCGTGGTCGAGCCTATGCAGTACGGCCGGCTCTTTCTCGCCGGCGATTCCGCGCACATCCAGCCGCCGACCGGCGCGAAGGGCATGAACCTGGCCTTGGCCGACGTGCGGGTGCTCGCACGCGCGATCTGCGAGTTCTATCGCGCGGGCCGCGGCGACCTGCTGGAGCGTTACTCCGCAACCTGCCTGCGGCGGGTCTGGAAGGCGCAGCGCTTCTCCTGGTGGATGACGCAGCTGTTTCATCTCGATCCGAGCCACAACGCCTTCGACCGCAAGCGCCAGCTCGCCGAGCTCGACTATGTGACGAGCTCGGAGCCGGCCATGCGTTCTCTGGCCGAGAACTACGCCGGCCTGCCTGTCGAACTGTGATGCAAAGTCCAATCCGCCAATTCATATTGTCGTCCCCGCGAAGGCGGGGGACCCATAACCACCGCTTGTGGAATATGGGTCCCGCTTTCGCGGGCACGACACTAATGTGATGCTTTCGGGTGAGCGAGCCAGAGCGCATGCAGGTGCTGGTGGTCGGAGCGGGCGTGGTGGGGCTGGCGGTCGCACGCGCGGCCGCGCTCGCCGGGCACGACGTGGTGGTTGCGGAAGCGACCTCCGGCATCGGCACCGGGGTCTCCTCGCGCAACAGCGAAGTCATCCACGCCGGCCTTTATTATCCGACCGGCTCGCGGCGCGCCTACCACTGCCCGCGCGGGCGGCGCATGCTCTACGACTTCTGCGCCTCGCACGGCGTGCCGCATCGCAAGTGCGGCAAGTTGGTCGTCGCCACTCGCGCAGAGGAACTGTCGCGGCTGGAAGCGGTCCACAAGCAGGCGCAGGTCAACGGCGTGGAAGGCGTGGAGATCATCGACGCCGCGGTGACCAAGCGGCTCGAGCCCGAGCTCGCCTGTGTCGCCGCGATGCACTCGCCGGAAACCGGCATCATCGACAGCCACCGTTTCATGCTGGCGCTGCGCGGCGATCTCGAAGATTGCGGCGGCATGATCGCATTCAACAGCCCGATCGAGCGGCTCAAGCCCAGCGGTGGCGGCGGGTGGGACGCCGCGCTTGGCGGCGGCGAGCTGCAATGGCTTAGCTTCGATGCGGTGGTCAATTGTGCCGGGCTCGGAGCCCAGCGCCTGGCGCGCGCGACCGAAGGCTATCCGCCCGAGCGGGTGCCGCGGCTCGTCCTCGCCAAGGGCAACTATTTCGGCTTTGCCGGCCGGCCGGTGTTCTCCCGGCTGATCTATCCGGTGCCGGTGCCGGGCGGGCTCGGGGTGCACGTGACGCTCGATCTCGGCGGGCGCATGCGCTTCGGGCCGGATGTGGAATGGATCGAGCGCGAGGATTACGACGTCGATGCCGGCCGCGCGGTCGCGTTCTACCAGCGCATCCGCGACTATTGGCCGAGACTGCCGGACAATTCCCTCGTGCCCGATTATTGCGGGATCAGGCCGAAGCTCACCGGTCCGGGAGAGGCGGCGGCCGATTTCTTGGTCGAGGGGCCGGCGCTGCACGGACTTGCGCGCATCGTCCACCTCTTCGGCATCGAGTCGCCGGGACTGACCTGCGCGCTCTCGATGGCCGATGAGGTCGTCGCCGATCTCTCCGAGTAAACGCCTCTCCTCGGAATTTTCCGATGTGCGCGGGGTTCAATGCTGCGCAGGACTGTGAAGACACAGCTCGGAAAATTCACCATCTGATACAAGGGAGGGAGCGATGCCGATCATCCGCCGCGAGTTTCTTCGGCTGTCAGGAGTGGGAATAGTAGCTCCGTCCATCGTGAACATCGCGCTGGCACAGGCGCAGGCCGGGCCGAAGCTGACCCAAATCTTGCGCAATGATCTCGAGGGTCAAAATCAAGTAGTGCAGGAAACCGTTGTCAGCATCGTCGAATTTCCGCCCGGCGCCGCGGCTCCCTGGCACGTCCATCCTGGCGCCCAGGAGCTGCTGCATGTGATCGAAGGCAGCCTCGTAATCGAAGTGGAAGGCAAGGGAAGCAGTCTCCTCAAGACCGGGGAAGCTGGCATCATTCCCGC
>CBFGVM010000382.1:0-4170 GCA_965652015.1 uncultured Alphaproteobacteria bacterium | reverse complement strand
ACTCGCGCAGCGATTTCGGTGCGCTCCCTCTCCCCGTTTGGGGAGAGGGAGCAGATGGAGTGTGCCGCCGACCGGCGCGCTAGCGCCCCTCGGGCTGGAAATAGACGTCGACCTTCATGCCGACCGCGAGCGGGTCGGGCTGCGCCACATCGACGAGAACTTCGACCACATCGACGTCGGTCACGTTGCGTTGTCCGCGCCCGTTGATGCGGCTTTGCCCGACGATCGGCGCGATGAAGGAGACTTTGCCCGCGACTTCGCGGCCGCGAAATGCGTCCGAGCGGATGAGCGCCGGCTGCCCGACCTTGATGTCTGCGAGATCACGCTCGTCCAGCTCGGCGCGCACGCGCAGCGCCGAAACGTCGCCGATGACCAGCAACGGCTGCGCATTGGACGGGGCGGCCAGCTCGCCGGGCTTGGCATTGACCTGCAGCACCGTGCCGGAGATCGGCGCGCGGATCGTCAACTGGTCGAGCGCCGCGGCTGCGGCTGCCGCTTCGGCGCGCGCGACGTTGACCTGGCCGTCGGCAAAGGTCGGCAGCGGCGTGCCGGGATCGGCCTCAATGCGACGCAGCTCCGCCCTCTGCTTCCGCGCGGCATCCTGGGCGCGCGCCAATGCAGCGCGCGCCGCCTCGACGGCCGCGTCCGACGCCGCGCCGGCGCGGCGATCGACGGCAGCTTTATCGAGGTCGGCTTGTGCCTGCGCGGCAGCCTTTACCGCATCGGCAACGGCATCCTCGGCGCGGCGCCGGGCCGCCGCCTTGTCGCTATCCGCAGGCGCGGCTTCACCCCGGCGCTGCGGTGCCGATCGCGCCGGTTGCGCTGGCGCGGCCTCCTCGTTGCGCGCACGCACGCGAAAGGCGACTTGCGCCTCGGCGGCGGCAAGCCGCGCGCGCGCTTCGCTGTCCACGAGCCGGACCAGCGGCTCGCCGGCGAACACCTTGTCGTTGACCTTGACCATAACCTGCGCGATCACGCCCATGACCGGGGCGGCGATCTTGATCGTGCCCGAGACAGGCTCGACCCGCCCGGGCGCCACCGCCTGCCAGCGCTTCTCGCCGGCCGCCTCGGGGCGCGCCGCGCGGGCACTTTCCCGCTCTCCCGTTCTCGCCGCCAGCACCGCCAGCGCCAATGCCACGGCGATCGCGCCGAGCGCGGCCGACCTAGTTTGCCATGCGGTCATGCTTTGTTTTCCACGCGCTCGTGGTTTTCAGCGTGATCATGCTTGGCGCACTGACCCTCGCTCTTCGCGACTGCTGCCTCGCCGCGCTCTTCGCGAATGATGCGTCCATCTTCGATGTGAACCACGCGGTCAGCGAAAGGCAATATACGCGTGTCGTGCGCGACGACCAACACCCCGCGCGAGGAATCCTTGGCGATCTCCGCCAACAGCTTCATGATCGCGTTGCCGTTTTCGCCGTCCAGCGAAGCCGTGGGCTCATCCGCGAGAACGGCGGAGGGGTGTCCGACGATCGCGCGTGCGATGGCGACGCGCTGCTGCTCGCCGCCGCTGAGCTCGAGCGGAAATGCGTTGGTCTTGTGCGCCAGGCCGACCATGGCCAGGGCGTCCTTTGCTTTGGCGACCGCGCGGGCGGAATTTTCGCCGCGTATGTCGAGCGCCAAGCGCACATTGTCGGTCGCCGTCAAGGTCGGAAACAGGTGATAGGATTGGAACACGAAGCCCACGTGCGCGCGCCGGATCCGCGCCAGCTCTTCGGCCCCGGCGCCCTCGGTCGAGCGGCCGCCCAAGCGGACCGCTCCGTGCGTGGGCGTGAGCATGCAGCCGAGGATCGACAGCAGCGTGGTCTTGCCGCTGCCGGACGGTCCCATCCAGAGCGTCAGCTCGCCGCCCCTGAGCGCCAGGCTGACCCCTTTGAGCGCTTGCACCTGCGCCGCCCCTCTGCCCAGCCATTTCACGACCTCGACGGCCTCGACGACGGGATCGGTCATCGCGTGAACACCATCACAGGATCGATGCGGGTCACCTGCACGATCGCGGCGACTGCCGAAATGACGCACATCACGAGGGTGAGCAAGAACAGCACCAGCGTGAGCGCGGGTGTCATGACGATGGGCAAGGCCGTGTCCGCGGTCGCCGCCACTACGATCAAGCCGATGGCAGCAGCGAGGCAGAATCCGATCGCGGCACTGATCAGCGCCTGACAAATGATGACCTTGTGAATGTAGAGGCTGGAGGAGCCGATGGCGCGTAGCGTCGCGAACTCGTTGATGTGATCCTTGGTGCTCGAATAGAGAGTCTGCGCGACGATGACGGTGCCCACGATCAAGCCGAGCAGCGCACCCGCGAAGAGCGCGAAGCCGGCGCCGGTGCCGAACAGCCAGAAGGAGCGGCTGCGGTCACGAAACTCGGCGGTCGTGAGCACGTCGACGTCGGAGAGACTCGCTCTGAGCCGGTCGCGCACACTCTCCACGTTTGCGCCGGGAGCGACGCGCACCAGAAAATAGGTGGCCTTGTTCGCCGCGATCCCGGTGAAGCCGCGCGCGCGATCGAGCGTAGTGAACACATAGGGCGTGGTCGTAAACGACCGGATGCCGTTGGTGACGGCGCGTACCTCAACTCTCTGTCCGCGGATCTCGGCGGTCGCGCCGATCGCGTCCACGCCGAGCCGATCGAAGTAGGAGCGGTCGACGGCGACGGCGCCGGGAATCGCCAGCGCCTCGATGCTGCCTTCAACCACGTTCCAGGGCAGCAATCCGCCTTCGCGCAAATCGGACCCGACGATGAAGATCGGGAACGTTCCGCCCGCCGGTATCCGCCACTCGGCATAGCCGATGACGACGGGCGCGGCCTGCGCCACGCCGTTGATCGACAGCGCTTGAAATCGCGCGCGCTCGTCGAGCGTCGAAGGATCTTCGAAGCACTTGGTTCCCGGCGGCATGATCCACAGATCGGCGGCGGCGTGGTCGATCATGGTGGTGACGATCCGCCCGAATCCCAAATAGAGCCCGAGCTGCACGGTCACCAGCACGATGGAAAACACGATCCCGACCACCGTCGCGATGAATCGCAACCGGTCGTGCAACAGGTTTCGGGATGCGAGTCGGTAGATCAACGACATGGGCAGCTGGTCGTTCTGGATTCGCCGGTTTTGTCCGCGCATGCGCAGCGCTAAGGCAGACTTATAGCAACGGCAATCGATTCTGATCCATCCACACTGTGGCCGCGCGGGTGCGGCCATTCGCGTCCGCGCCGCGCCACCGCGGGCAAGGCAACGTCGTGGATCGCGGCAATATTGCGACGAAATCGGGCATCGCCAGGCGGCGCCAAGCCGTCGCGCCAAACGCCCTGAAATGGGCATATTGTTGGGCGATGGCGCTAGACGTCACACGGGGGGTACGCCATTGAAAACGCGATTTTCGCTATTGCTCATCGCCGGCCTCGTGGCATGCACGGGCCTTCCCGTTCAAGCCGCAGAGCCGACCGTCGCCGGCCTGTGGGAGAAGAAGGATGACCAGACCGGCAAGCCGGTGGGGTGGTTCATCTTCGTGGAGCGCAACGGTGTGTTCGAGGGCGCGTTCGCCAAGCTGTTTGCGCGGCCGGGCGAAGACCCCAATCAGATGCCGACCTGCGCCAGATGCACGGACGACCGCAGGAATGCGCCGCTGCTCGGCATGTCATTCATCAGGGGCATGAAGCGCAACGGATTGCGCTACGAAGAGGGCAACATCGTCGATCCGCGCGACGGCACGATCTACCGCGCCATGATGACGCTGAGCGCCGACAGTCAGGTGCTGACCGTGCGCGGCTATCTCGGCATTCCCATGTTCGGCATGGACGAAGTTTGGAGACGCTTGCCCGACAACGCCGCCGCGCAACTCGACCGCTCGGTCGTCGTCAAATACATGCCGGCCCGCGCTGCGTCCGCGCGGCCGTCCGCCGCCGCGCCGGCTCCCGCGCCGGCCCCCGCCATGACGAAGAACAGCACCGCCGCCGCGCAGTAACGCTTTCCGCTCCCGTATCACTCCGCCGTCATTCCAGGCGCGCCACCGATCTCGGGTTTACCCGAGATCGGCAGTCATGATTGTCCCAAGTCGGCAAGGCCGACTTGGGTGGCGCAAGCCCTCATATTATCCGCCATCGTCCTCGACATTGTCCGCCGTCGTCCCCGCGCATAGCGCGTCGAAGACGCGCGTAAACGCGCTTATGCT
>CBFGVM010000381.1:0-4246 GCA_965652015.1 uncultured Alphaproteobacteria bacterium | reverse complement strand
GCTCGCCCGCCGCGGCCGAGGGCGCCGCCTGCCCCTGCGGGCGGATGACCGCCCATCCGATGCGCAGCAGCGGCAACCTGCCTTGCACCGAGCGCTCGAATGCGCGGGGCACCTCGGGCACGAGGTCCGGAAATCGCTCCCTAATCTCGGCTGGGGGCGTTCCTGCCGTGTCGGTCGTCGGCCAAACCACGATGGCACCCTGGGTCTTGATCGCATCGGGCGTCACCCACGGCGAACGCTCGGGCGTGGCACTGAGAAAAAGGCTCGGGCGGCTCGGCGCACCGAGCGCGACCAGCGCTGCCATGCGGGGATCGCCGGTGACGATGCGAAGCGGCGCGTTGGTGCGCCGTTCAAAGCTCTCGGAGAAGAAACGCGCCATCGCCTGAGCGGGATACGTCACTTTGAGATCGACGTTGAGCCACGGCAGAATCGCGAGCGCGGCAACCGTCATGATCGGCGGGATGATCAACAATCCGAACCAGGCTGCGATGACGACGTGCTGGCGGCTGAACACGATGCCGTCGCCTGCGGCGACGATGACGAGCAGACTGGAGAGGATCACTAGCGGCGCGATGCCGCCGACCGGGCCCGACCAGCCGATGAGCACGGCCAGCAGCGTGCCGACAAACGCGGGCGTCAGCGCGAAGAAGTAAACGAACCGCCGGGCGAAAGGATCGACCTTCGGCCGCACGATGACCGGCGCGGGATCGTGCCGCGGCCACGGCCATCCGGCGACCAGCGCAACCAGCACGATGAGGCCGGCATGCGCCGCGACGATCAGTGCGACCTGCCGCGACCAAGCGATGAAGTTGCCGAACACGGCCTCCGGCGTGCGCAGGCGCAAGAGCATCGGACTCAAGCTCTCGCCCCAATCCGCGAGCCAGAGGAGGTGCGGGCCCGCGACGATGCCGGCCACCAGTACGGCGATCAGCGGATCGTAAGAATTGAGCGCCTCGCGTGCGCGCCGGTTCGCAAAGGTGAACAGCACGAGCAGGCCGATCAGGATCAGTCCCACATGGGTCGTGAGCAGCAAGAGCCCCATCTCGATCGCCAGCGGCAGCCAATAGGCGCGCCGGAATTCGCCCACCGCCCGCCAATAGTGCAACAGAATGAGCGCCCACAGCGGCATGGTGAGGATCACCGGCCCGAAGTCCGGCGTCGGCACCGTGAAGGCGGCAACGCCCACCATCAGCAACACCGCGAGCGCCGCGTGCTGTGCGCCGACGATCGAGCGCGCCAGCGCGAACACCGCCCAGTAGGTGACGACCACGCACGCCTGCGACAGCAGATAGACGCCGACCAGGCTGTGTCCGGCGAGATCGAAGGCGATTTCGGCGAGCCAAAAGGCGAGCGGGGGCCCGAGATATGTGCCGAGCTGGAATTCGTGCCCGACCGCCAGCACGTCCGGCACGTCGCCGGGGGGGCCCGCATAGAATAGGGACGGGACGAGCAGCCATAGCAGCCCCTGCGCCAGCGCCGCCAGCCAGACCGCCAGCGCCGGACGCGAGCGCAAGAGTTCGACGAAGATGGAGACGTAGAGCATCGGCCGGACGTTACTACTGGATGCGGCCGGCAGAGGTAAGGCCCCGAACCTAGAGCGGCAACGCGCCCGGCTCGATCTCGCCCGTTTCCATGTCCTCGGTGACGACGTCGCCATAAGCCGCCGCAACCGGGGCGAAGGAGCGCCGGTGGTGGATCGTGGGGCCGAGCCGCGCGAGCGCTTCGAAATGCGCGGGCACGCTGTAGCCCTTGTGCTGCTCGAAGCCGTAACCGGGATAGAGCAGTCCCAATCGCGTCATCAGCCGGTCGCGCGTGACTTTGGCGACAATCGAGGCGGCGGCGATCGAGGCGAGGATCGCGTCGCCGCTCACCACGGCTTGGCAGTCACAGCTGACCTCGATGCGGTCGCGGCCGTCGACGAAGACGAGCTGCGGCTTGACCGACAGACCGGCGACGGCGCGCGCGAGCGCCCACAGCGAGGCCCGCAGAATATTGTCGCGATCGATGCGCCATGGTGGCGCGATGGCAACCGATACCTCGGCGTTGGCGCAAATCTTGGCGTGCAGCTTCTCGCGCGTTTCGGGGTCGAGCTTCTTCGAATCATCGAGTCCGCGCGGCACGCGCTTGGGGTCGAGCACGACCGCGGCGGCAACGACCGGACCGGCAAGCGGTCCCCTGCCCGCTTCGTCGCAGCCCGCGATCGGCCACACCCCGCGCTTGATTGCAGCACGCTCGCGGCGGAAGGTCGGGCGGATGACCTCCTCGCCGAGCGGCAGACGCACGATCCGGACTTTCTCGGCGCGAGCGGAGGCTGCGCGCGCGGATGTCGGGCGATTCATGGCGCGATGGTGCGCGCCATGGCGGGTAAGTCAACGGGTGTTCAGTTCCCTTGTGGGAAAACTACCTCTACGGGTCGTCCCCGCGAAAGCGGGGACCCATATTCCAGAGGCTGACCTTCTGAGATCACATCACGGGCAGCTAGGCAGCAACGACCAAACTACGAGACGATCAAGTCCGACAAGTCACGCCATTCGAAGTTATCTTTTTCAATGAGCTGAATCTTCCAATCCCTTTTCCATTTCTTTAGTTGTTTCTCGCGGCGAATAGCATCTTTGGGATTATCAAAGCACTCAACATAGACAAGTCGATTGACGCCATACTTGCGGACAAATTCCGAGCCGAACCCGAGCTTGTGCTGTCCAAGTCTGTTTCCGACGCTATTCGTGATGCCGATGTACAAAGTGCCATATCTTCGGCTCGCCAAGATGTACACGTAGTACGGCATATAGACCCGCCTGTGTTCATGGGTCCCCGCTTTCGCGGGGACGACCGCAGCTCAGCTACAGCTCAGAGCAAGCTCAGCTGCTCGGCGGCGGGCCGCGGCGGATTGAAGTGCTCCGTCGTCAGGCGCGTGCGCGTCTTGTTGAAGCCGAGCTTCTCGCAGGCGAGTTCGAAACGCCGCCCGATCATCCAGGCGACCGGCCCGGCCCCAGTCATGCGCGTGTTCCAGCTCGAGTCGTAGTCCTTGCCGCCGCGGGTGTCGCGGATGAGCTTGAACACGTGGCGGTAGCGGTCGGGAAAATTGGCCATCAGCCATTCCCGGAAAAGGTCGCGCACTTCGAGTGGAAGCCGCAGCAGCACGTAACCCGCCTCGCGCACGCCCACGGCGGCGGCGGCGTCCAGAATCCGCTCGATCTCGGCGTCGTTGAGCGCGGGAATCACCGGCGCCACCATCACCGACGTCGGCACGCCGGCCGCAGTCAACCGGCGCAGCGCCTCGAGGCGCCGCGGCGGCGTTGCCGCGCGCGGCTCCATCACGCGCGCGAGGTGCGGGTCGAGCGTCGTCACCGACAAGGCAACTTTGACGAGATCGCGTTGCGCCATGCGAGCAAGGACGTCGAGATCGCGCAGCACGAGTGCCGATTTCGTCACGATGCCGACGGGATGGCCGCAGCGGTCCAGCACTTCGAGGATGCGCCGCATGATTTGATGCTCCCGCTCGATCGGCTGATACGGGTCGGTGTTGGTGCCGATGGCGATGGTGCGCGGGACATAACCGGCGGCAGACAACTCGCGCTCGAGCAGCTTCGCCGCGTCGGGCTTGGCGAACAACTTGGTTTCGAAATCCAGGCCCGGCGACAGGCCGAGATAGGCGTGGGTCGGCCGCGCGAAGCAGTAGATGCAGCCGTGCTCGCAGCCGCGATACGGATTGATGGAGCGGTCGAAAGAAATATCGGGCGAATCGTTGCGGGTGATGATCTTGCGCGTGGAATCGAGGGTCACGGTCGTCTTGAACGGCGGCAGCTCCTCGAAACTTTGCCAGCCATCGTCGAAAGCGATGCGGGCGATCGGCTCGTAGCGGCCGGAGGCGTTCGACTGCGCGCCGCGGCCACGACGGCGAGCGGCCTCGATCGCCACGTCTTGGTCGGTTGGCGCCTCTAGGTTGACGGCAGCGGCGCGGCGCGGCCCGCCCCGGCGAGCAAAACCGCCCGCCGGCGCTGGGGGCTGGGGCCAGGAGGGGGTGGGCGCCGGCGGGCGTCTGACAGCTGCGTCTGAACGAGCCATGGAATAATAGTAGTCTCGCCTCTCGAACAAAACAAGAACATAATCGCCGGCACGGCTCAAAGTTCCTTTTACGCCCCACGGGATCCGGCTTCGCGTTTTCGTTCGGTCCGGCAGCGGGTAGAAGGGATGGCCAGGGGAAAAACCGCCATGCTTAGCGTGGTGATTGCCACGCAGGACAACG
>CBFGVM010000380.1:0-4273 GCA_965652015.1 uncultured Alphaproteobacteria bacterium | reverse complement strand
ACGTCGAGTTCGACGCCGAGCGTGCGGGCCGCGGCTTGAAGGCTTGCGGTCACGGGCTTCGCGCTGGGATGGCTGGGCTTGAGAAGCAGTGCGATGCTGATGGCTTTCGGCACTAACTCACGCAGAAGGCTGAGCCGCTTTGCAGCCACCTCGACGGCCAAGGTGGTGATCCCGGTGGCGTTACCGCCCGGTCGATTGAGGCTGCTGACGAGGCCCAATTTGTCCGGCGGGTCGGCGACCAGAAAATAAATCGGGATCGTCGAGGTCGCAGCTTTGGCTGCAACCGCTGCCGCTGTACTGGAGAGCGTGGCGATGACTGCAACACGCTGACGCACCAGATCCGCCGCCAATTCCGGCAACCTGTCGTCCTTTCCCTCGGCCCAGCGAAATTCGATCGCGACGTTCTTTCCCTCCACAAATCCGGCGTTCGCCAGGCCTTTGCGCAATCCAGCCACGCGTTTGGCGTTCGGCTCGGGTGAACCGGAGTGCAGGAATCCGATCACCGGCGGCTGCTGCGCGCGCGCCGCCACTGGGCACGCGAGCCCGCCGCCGAGTAACACGGTGAACTCCCGCCGCGCCATGTCGAACATGCGCCTTCCTCCACTCGGCAATTGGTACGTTCCCCAGGAACGATGGCAGCTACTGCGCCTTGACGTTAGCCTCTCGGATCACCTTGCCCCACTTCCCGGCTTCGTCGGCGATGAGCGTGTCGAATTCGGAGCTCGAGAGCGAAAGCGGCGCGTCCCCGAACTCGGCAATTCGCCGCGTAATCTTGGGATCTGCAAGCGCAAGATTGATTTCCTGGTTCAGCTTGCTGATGATTTCGGCAGGCGTGGTGCGAGGCGCGACAATCCCCACATAGATGCTCGCATCGTAGCTCGGCAGGAATTCGGCCAAAGTCGGGATGTCAGGTAAGGCTGGGACGCGCGTTGCGGTGGTTACGGCCAAGGCCCGCAGCTTCCCCGATTTGACGTGTTCGATCGATGATGCGGTGGTGGCGAAGTACACTTGCACTTGCCCGCCGATGAGGTCCGTGACTGCCGGCCCCCCGCCGCGATAGGGCACATGCAGCATATCGACCGCGGCCAGGTTCCGGAACAGTTCCCAATACATGTGGGGTGCGCTGCCGATACCGGCCGATGCCACGGAAATTTTCCCTGGATTGCTTTTGGCGTCAGCGATCAGTTCGGGAACGGATTTTGCCGGCAGCGATGGATGCACGACCAACACTCCGGGGACGCGCGCCATCGGGGCCACGGCGGCAATCTCCCGGACGAAATTAAACTTGAGGTTGTCGTAAAGCGTCACGTTCCATGCGTCGGCGGACGTGGTGAGGAGCAGCGAATAGCCATCAGGCGCTGCTCTGACGACTGACTCCGCGGCAATGGTGCCACCCGCGCCGGGCCGATTCTCGACAATGAACTGTTGGCCAAGACGCTCGGACAGCCATTGAGCGATGAGGCGCGCGTACGTGTCGTTGACGCCGCCGGGCGGAAAGCCGGAAACGATCCGTACCGGCCGCGCCGGATAGGGTTGCGCCCGCGCGATCCGCGACCCGGCCGCAACCGCGACAGCACCTGCGGCCAGATGCAGAAAACATCGACGTTTCATGGTGATCCCAAGGATTTTGGAGGAGCGGCAGATCAGCGCAGAGCTCGGATGGAGCGAAGGGCCATCCGGGTTCTAGCCTGAAAGCGTGGGTTGAGTGCAACGAAACTCATCGCCTCTGCCGCGGCGCCTGATGCGCCCCGCAAGTGCCAAATGCATCCTAGGGCTACTGCAGCAACGCGTCACGTCGCCATTGGGGGTCGTCCGTCGCAAGCACATGTTTGGTGATCGGTTCCATGCACTGGCCATTGATGGCGGCGAGTCCGTTGCCGCTGAGGTATATCATACGCGAAGAAAGACCGCCATTCTTGAGGATCCAAGCGCGAACCGGCTCTGGATACGTACTGATCAAGAACTGCGTGCCCCCTGGACTGCCAACGGATCGTCCATCCTCGTCAACGCGCCAAGCGGCATGGAATCCGAATCTCGCCCGTGCGGTAACGCAGAGGCGCGGGGAGGGGATGATCCCGAGAATCAATGTGCATGCCGACTCACATGGCCCATCGATGATCACGCGGGCGTGCGAGCGTGCCAGCGCGGTAAATTCCACCAAGTACTGGGCGATCTCGCCGCCGCGATCCGAGACGACCCACACATCGGTGTGGGGTTCAACGCGGGCGCCGGCCGGTGCATTCTGGGCATAGGAGTGCACCGGCACGCATGCCAGCACGAATGCGCCGATCAGACAGAGGCTTCGCATGGTGGCCCAAACCGTAGCCTCCCGTGACGGTTGTCGATGTGAGATAGTTCACATTGGCAAGTCGTTAGCCGCGCGAATCAGCTCGACTTTGCCCTCGCATTGACCCGCGCTTGCGGCATTATGGAACGGCAAGTTTCGAGGAAATCACCATGCGCCCCGTCGACCGGAGGGCTCGATGAGACAGAGCTTCAATCTCCATTCATTACATCCGCTGAGAGCCTTCGTTTCGTGCGTCGCGCTGAGTCTGTGTGCGATGTCTGTCAGCGCCCAGGATCTCTATCCCTCCAAACCGGTTCATCTCATCGTCACCACCGCTGCTGGCGGCGCGGGCGACCTGGTTGCCCGCGCGGTCGCGGAGCGGCTGTCGGAATCGATGCGCCAGCCCGTGGTTGTCGAGAACCAGCCCGCCGGAAACGGTGGGATCGCGGCCGGTCAGGTCGCCCGCGCCGCGGCCGACGGTTACACGCTGTTGAGCCTGGTCGACAGCACATTGACCATCAATCCGCATCTTTATCGCAACCTTCCGTACGATCCGTCCCGCGACTTCGCGCCGGTCAGCATCATCACTACGTTGCCCTTGGTGCTTGTCACCAATGCCAGCGTCCAAGCCAACAACGTTCGGGAATTGATTGCTCTCGCCAAAGCCAATCCGGGCAAGCTCAACTACGCTTCGACGGGCGTCGGCACCGTGCTGCACATCGGGATGGAACTGTTCAAGCTAATGACCAAGACCGATATCGTGCACGTCCCGTATCGGGCCACAACGGCGGCGATGGCGGATCTCATGGGCGGCCGCATCGATATAATCCTGATCGGTCAGTCCTCGGTGAAGCCGCTGATGGAGGCGGGCAAGCTGAAGATCCTCGCGATTGCATCGGCACAACGATCGCCGCTGATGCCTGAAATTCCCACATTGGAGGAGGCCGGTGTCCCGGGCTATGAGGTGCGTTCATGGTTCGGGATGCTCGCCCCGGCGAAGACGCCGCAGCCCGTGATCGATCGATTATCGCGGGAAATCAAGAAAGCGGCGTCCGATCCGCGTTTCATCGCCGCGCTTGCGCCGCAAGGGATGCAGATCATCGCCAGCTCGCCTGAGGAGATGCTGGTGGCAATGCAAGCCGATTCCAAGAAATGGAGCGAAGTGATCGCCGCAACCGGCACCACGATCAATCAATGAGCGCTTGGGCGTCCGGCATCAGGGGGTCATGATGGCGCCGCCGTTCACGGCGATCGACTGTCCAGTCATATAGGTGGAATCCTCGCCGAGGAGAAAAGCCACGACTGCGGCGATGTCCTGCGGCTGGCCGATTCGCCCAAGCGGGATGCGCGATCCCAATGCGTAGAGTTCGTCGTCGCTGAGTTCCCCCCGTGGCTGGGCCGTATCGGTCACTCCCGGAATGACGCAATTGACACGGATCCCATAGGGCGCCCAGTCAAGCGCCAGCGATTTCGTCAGCGCAATGATGCCGCCCTTGGATGCGGAGTAATGTGCGCCCTTGGCGGCGCCGGCGAGCGCCCGGCCCGATGCCATGTTGACGATGGCGCCTTTGCCCGCCTCTTTCATCGCGCGAGCGACGGCGCGCGCGCAGAGGAAGGTCCCGGTTAGGTTCACCCGCAGCACGCGCTCCCATTCCGCAAGCTCCATGTCGAGCGCACGCGCGCGGGGAAAAATTCCGGCATTGTTGACCAGGCTGTCCGGCCTCCCCCAGTCCCGCTCGAACGCGGCCACCGCAGATTCGACCTCGTCGGCGACGCCGACGTCGACGCGCCAGGCTCGCGACTGCGCACCTTTTCCCCGGCACAGACTCGCGGTTTCCTCGGCGCCGTCGGTCTGCGTATCCCAGACCGCGACGCAGGCGCCGGCGGCCGCTATGCGTACTGCCACCGCGCGGCCGATACCTTGCGCCGCGCCGGTCACGATGATTTTCGCAGGTTCAGCCATTCTCCACTCCGGTGCAGTTCACG
>CBFGVM010000379.1:0-4283 GCA_965652015.1 uncultured Alphaproteobacteria bacterium | reverse complement strand
TATTCCCCCATCGTCGAGCGCAAAGACTACAGTTGGCCGCAAGGCAAGCGGCTCGCCTTCTATGTTGCGCTCAATATCGAACATTTCG
Organism: uncultured Alphaproteobacteria bacterium; assembly: GCA_965652015.1. Taxonomy (GTDB): domain Bacteria; phylum Pseudomonadota; class Alphaproteobacteria; order Rhizobiales; family Xanthobacteraceae; genus VAZQ01. Next base: position 4,195 of record CBFGVM010000379.1, on the reverse strand, counting down.
CGTTCGGCGCCGGACTGGGGATGGATCCGGTCCGCAGCGGTCAGCAGACGACGCGCAACTTTGCTTGGCGCGACTACGGCAATCGGATCGGCAATTGGCGTCTGTTCGAAATCCTCGACGAGCTGAAGCTCCCCGCGACGATCCTGTTGAACAGCAGCGTCTGCTATCACTACCCGCAGATCGTGGAAAAGATCAAAGCGCGGGGCGACGACGTGCTCGGCCACGGCCGCACCAATGCAGAGCTGCTGCGGGGCATGTGGGAGCATGACGAGGCGCGCGCCATTCAGGAATGCACCGAGGTCATCGAGAAACACGTCGGCGTGCGGCCGACCGGGTGGATGGGGCCGGGCGCGCTCGAATCCAATCTCACGCCCGACCTGCTCAAAGAGGCGGGCTATACGCATCTGCTCGATTGGCCGGTCGACGACCAGCCGATCTGGATGCAAACGCGCGCCGGGCCGCTGCTCTCGGTTCCCTATCCCATGGAATTGAACGACGCCGGCGCGCAGGCGCATCGCGACCACACCGGCCGCCAGTTCGCCGAGATGATCGTCGATCAGTTCGAGGAGATGCTGGAGCAATCGGAACGCCAGCCGCTCGTCTATGCACTGTCTCTGCACGGCTTCATCGTCGGGCAGCCGTTCCGCCTGCGGCCGGTGCGCCAGGCCATCAAGCATTGCGTCGAGCACAAGCACAAGGACCGGGTCTGGTACACGCGTGCCGGCGACATCGCGAAATACTGCTTCTCGCTGCCGAAGGGCCTTATCCCGGGCAGTTGAAGCCTCGGCGTATCTCAGCCAAAACAAGGTCCATTGCATCGCCTCTGGAGCGAACGCGGCATGCCACCCGCGCGTCATGAACCTCGTTTGCGGATCGGGATCGATACCGGCGGCACGTTCACCGATGTCGTTTGCGTCGACGGCGGCTCGGGCGCCATGCGCGTCACCAAGGTCGCGAGCACGCCGGCCAATCCGGCGATTGGGCTTGTTCGCGGCGTGCGGGAAATCCTCGAGGCGGCCGGTGCGTCGGCAAACGATGTCGCCGGCCTTGCCCATGGCACCACGGTTGCCACCAACGCCCTGCTGCAGGGCCCGGTCAGCGGGCTCGGTCTCGTCGTCACCGCGGGCTTTCGCCATCTGCTGGAGATCGCGCGCCAGTCGGTGCCGGCGGGATACGGCAATTCCTATTTCTGGGTGAAGCCGGAGCGCATCGTGCCGCTCCATTGCGTCCGCGAGGTGGGCGGGCGCCTGAATTTTCGCGGCGAGGAGCTACGGCCGCTCGACGAGGCCAGCGCGCGCGATGCCGCGCGTTTCTTCCGCAGCCACGGCGTTCATACGGTCGGCATCTGCCTGCTGCACTCCTATGCCAATCCGGCGCATGAGCATCGCATCGCGGAGATTTTCGCAGAGGATTACCCGGAGTGCACGCTATCGCTCTCTTGTGACGTCTTGCCGGAATATCGCGAGTACGAGCGCGCGATCACGACCTTGGTCGATGCGTTCGTCAAGCCGCATATGGCACGCTATCTGGGCCGCGTACACAACGAGCTCGGCGCTTCGTTGCGGCACAAGCCGTTCCTCGTCATGCAGTCGAGCGGCGGCGTCGCCAGCCCCGATCAGGTGCTGCGCAAGCCGATTACCACGGCGTTGTCGGGCCCCGCGGCCGGCGCGCTCGCGAGCGCGGTGGTGGCCGAGGTCGCCGGCTTTCCCGACATCGTGGCGCTCGACGCCGGCGGCACGTCGACCGATCTCTGTTTGATCGAAGGCGGGAAGCCGCACGTCACCAATGGCGGCGCGGTCGGCGCCTATCCGGTGCGCATCCCGATGATCGACATCAACACGATCGGCACTGGCGGCGGGTCGATCGCGTGGATCAGCCGCGAAGGCCACCTCAAGGTCGGCCCGCGAAGCGCCGGCGCCGAGCCCGGCCCGATGTGCTACCCCAACGGCGGCGCCGAACCGACCATCACCGATGCCAATCTCGTCCTTGGACGCATCCCGCCTGCGCTCATCGGCGGCGGCGTCGCGCTCGACCCTTCGCGTGCGCGCGCAGGACTCGCGGCCTTGGCGAGCCGGCTTCCCGGCGCCATGAGCGTCGAACAGCTCGCCCATGGCATCATCGAGATCGCCAACTGGAACCAGGCCAATGCCATTCGGCAAATGACGATCCAGCGCGGCATCGACCCCCGCGCCTTCGCGCTCCTCGCCTTCGGGGGCGCCGGCCCGGCGCAGTCGCCGGCGGTGATGGAACTGCTCGGCATGCAGGCCTGTATCGTTCCGCGCGACCCCGGCAACCTGTCCGCTTTCGGGCTGCTCGCCGTCGACTGGCGCACCGACCGCATCATCACCAAGGTGATGCGCGAGGAGGCGATCGAGCTGGCGACCGTCGCCTCGCTCTATGCCGACTTGGAACGCGATGCCGTGCATAGCCTCGAACGCGACGGCATCGATCCCGCGCGCATCCGTGTCGCGCGCGAAGCCGATATCCGCTATGCCGGCCAATCCATGGAAGTGCGGGTCGGCGCGCCTGCCGGCGCGGTCGATACTGCGTTTCTCACCGCACTGATCGATGCCTTCCACGCGGCGCACCTGCGCACGTTCGGCTACAATTACGCCGGGGAGCAGAAGATCGAGCTGGTCAATCTCTGCGTATCCGCCTTCGGCCTGATCGAGCGGCCGCGCATGCCCAAGCTCGAGGCGGGCGGGCAGGCGACATTCCGGTCCGTCCGTCCGGTCTACTTCGACGGCGCATTCCGCGACACGCCGGTCTACGACCGCGCGGTTCTGCCCGGAGGCTTTCAGCTCGACGGGCCGGCGGTGGTGGAGGAATTCGGCTCGACCACCGTCGTCTTTCCCGATCAGCAACTGGAGGTCGATCCGCACGGGATTCTCATCGTGCGCTCCGCGCGTGCGCTATCTGAGGTCGTTCGATGAGCCGGCGCGCGATGGCTGCGAAGGTCTCGCCCGCGCAGTCGGCGCGCGAGGTCGACCCGATTGTGCTGCAGATCGTCGAGGGCACGTTGAACTCCATCGAGGCGGAGATCGAATACGCCATCGAGCGCACCGCGCGCAGTCCGATGATCCGCGAAGCGCACGACTACCGCGTCGGCCTATTCGACCGCCACTGCCGTAAGCTCACGGGACGATCCTATTCGGCCATGCCGAACGCGGTGGTGCGCGACTTTCCGCCCGAAACCATGCGGCCGGGCGACGTCTTCCTGATGAACGACACGTATCTCACCGAAGGCAGCATCGGCCACCTGCCCGACCTCTGCAGCACCGTGCCGGTGTTCCACGACGGCGACGTCGTCGCCTACATCCAGGCCTTCGGCCATCATGACGACATCGGCGGGCGCGTGCCCGGGTCGATGCCGGGGACCGCGCGCACGGTGTTCGAGGAGGGTCTCGCGATCCCGCCGATCAAGCTCTACAGCGCGGGCGTGCGCAACGAGGCGGTCTTCACCATCATCAAGCGCAACTCGCGCGTCCCCGACATGCTCGCCGCCGATCTCGACAGCGAGGTGCAGGCCTGCGTGATGGGCGCACGGCGCATGGAGGCACTCTTTGCGCGCTTCGGGCGCGAGGCAGTGGAGGCCTGTTTCCAAGCCATCCTCGACAAATGCCGCGACATCTATCGCAAGGAGTTGCTGCCGAAGATTGCTGATGGCGAATATTACTGGGAGGACTACGTCGAGCACGACGGCGTCAGCGATCCCAAGCTGCACAAGCTTGCGCTGAAGATGATCAAGCGCGGCGAGCGCATCACCCTCGACTTTACCGGCACCGATCCGCAGTCGGACGGCCCGATCAATTGGCCGGCGGACTATGCCGGTGGCGCCTTCCTGATCAAATGGATCGCACCGGTTCTGCGCAATCTCGCCGACACGCCGGAGCGCGCCGCCGAGATCCATGTGAACGAAGGTGTGTGCGAGGTGTTCGATGTCGTGTTTCCGCCGAAGGGCACACTGATCACGCCGCGCTGGCCAGCAGCGACCAATGCCCGCTCGTTCGTGCTGCTGCGTTGCCTGGGCCTCTTGGCGGGCGTGGTGGCGCAGGCGGTCGAGGGGCGCATGCCCGCCGACCAGGAGACGATCCGCTACACCGGCTTCTTCGCCCGTGACGCGGACGGCAAGCCGTTTCTCTCGCGCGAGGTGCTGGGTGGCGGCTCCGGTGGCCGCTATTACGCCGACGGAAGC
>CBFGVM010000378.1:0-4292 GCA_965652015.1 uncultured Alphaproteobacteria bacterium | reverse complement strand
GTGAAGCGGTGACCTTCACGTTACCAGCGATAAGCGTGCCTCCTCGGCAGGCCTTGCCTCCGCGCCCGCGGCCGGCCGCGGCGCGGAAGCAAAGAAGCCGAACGCAGGGGCGACCGCCTCCAGCTCCTGGCGGTAGGAGTCGTAATCCGGCGCGCCGGGCCGCAGGAAGCCGAGCTGGGGTATCCGGTCCGTCACGCGCTTGAGCACGATCGGCGCGCTCGCCGGCGTGAAATTCATGCCGCCGGGATTGGACAGCGTCATGATCAGACCTCGAGCGGATTCCCGCTCCCCCGGACGGGACACCGTGATCAGCCGGATGCCTCCGCCTCCGACCGTGACAAAGTTCATGAACGGCCGTGCGTCGGGGAGGTAGACCCGTCCGCGTTGCGTGTGGCCGGCATCCTCGCGGTCCCTTTCCTCGAACGTGAGGCACGACGCGGCGTCGTCCCAGCGCAGGTCCATGAGATAGGCGCTGATGACGCCCGCCGTCGTGAAGGCCGGCCGGAAGCAAACGTAGCGTCCCTCCAGGTGCGTCACGTTCGCGCGCGTGTACCCGCCGTAATTTATGGCCGCGACATCGGATCTGGACGGAGCCGCAACGTCGAGCTCCTCAGCCGGCGGCGGTACCCCGCACGCCGCAATCCCTGCTCTTTCGGCCGCACGCGCGGCGTCGAGCATGTGGTCGCGCTCCCATCGCTTGAACTGCCACAGCACCATGAAGCCGATTGCGAGTCCGATCATACTGGTGGTGAGCACCACGAGCGTGCGCGTGGGCGCTCCGGGCTTGTAGAACTTGCTCAGCGTGTCATCGCTCAGCAGCCACGCCACCAGCAGCGCTGCGGTCATGAACGCGAGGCCGTTCCCGAGCGCTCCCACGGTCGCAGCCCGAATCTGGCTCCAGGGCCGCGCGCCCAGATATATGCACAGGAGTCCAAGCGAGATCGTGCAGGCGGCCGGAATGATCACGCCCGGCCAGCGTTCCAGGAATTCCGTGATGGCGTGCGGCAGCGCGGCACTGCTGCCCTGGATCAGGCTGGGCAGCAGGGGAATGGCGATCCGCAGCGCAGCCGACAGCCCGGCCACGATCAGCGCCGCCACAGCGAGCCGGGCGATCGGCGGATCAACGATCGCCTCGCCGTGGTGGTGCTCCAGGTAACGCTGCGCGACCCAGACCGCACCGATAACCGCAAAACCGATCGATAGCCCGAAGGTGATCGAAATCCTCAGAATATCGCCCTTCGATAGCGACAGCGTCCCCGGCATCAACGCCATCATGCCGGCGCTGAGCGCGATAACCGCCAAGATCGTGATCACCCATTGGTCCGCACCGAACGTGATCCGGCCGCTGGCGTCGAACCCCATCGCGGATAGCCGCTGCCGCCGCTTGCTCTCGGTCGCGTTCGAGTAGAGGACATAGCGCGCAATCAGACTGCAGGTGAGCAGCGCGACTTCACCGATGCTGCGGTTCAGCGCGTCTTCCAGTTCCCTGCTCGGTTGCGGCGTCGCGAAATAGGCCTGGCCGGCCTGCATCAGCTCCTCGTAGCGCGCCGCGGCCCGCGTCGCTGTCGTCGCGCTCAGCTGCATGATCCGCGTATAGGCGGATCGGGCATTGGGGCTAATGATATCGTTTCTTGTCCCGCTGCTGTTAGGCCCGACGAACAGCCAATAGAGCGCTACGGCTCGCGTGAACCGGCTCTCGGGTGAGCCGTCCGACTCGAAGCTCAGTGCCTGCGCGCCGATCTGCTCGGTGATGATCTTGCTGACCTTGTTGCGCAGCAACTCCGATTTGGGTCTGAAGTCGATGCTTTGCGCGAGCTCGAGCGCGAGCCAGTCGGCCTGCCGCGGAATCGCTGCGAGCGTGATGCAGAACGCCCGCGCGGTGTTGTCCATCCGACGGATCCAGGAGAAATGTGTCGCCGCCACGAGGATGAAGGCTGCCACCAACGGAGCGTGTTGCGAGAGTTCTGCTTGCGCCTTCGGGCTGGCTAGCGGCAACTCGAACTTGCCGAGGCTGATGCTGCCCTGGCTGACCGCGACGATGATCAACAGCCACAGCGCTATGATCAGCAGGCAGTAGATCGTCAGTCCGACGACGAACAACGCGAAGGTGGTGCCCGAGCGGTTGGTTGGCGGCGAGTTGAAGCGGCCCCACGCGATGGCGAAAAGCACCGGCGCTGTGATGAGCCATTCGCTGTATTGCACCCACTGTGACATGACAGCCTCCCATCGAGCCGGAGGCGTTCTTGACGGTTATTGTGCCTCCGGCGAAGCCACGGACATGGGGGAAGGAAGCGGGCGAAATCGAAATGGCTGTGCGCCCTCGCGCACGCTGCCCGCAACTCCCCGCATCCAGGCGACAAAATATGCCGATTTGCCGAAACGGGATAGTGAGTTAGTTCACACTCGGTCGCATGACCGTGCGACGTTGATTGATGCGTTCGGTCATTCCGCCGTCGTCTGGATAGGCTCCGATTCCGGTTCTGCTTTTGGGGATTTCACCCCTCATCACCACCGGTATCGCCATGTGAAGCGCGTATGTTGAGGATCTGCACGTGCTTGGGGAGTTCGATCAGGAACTCCGCATCGCGCTCAAGGTGATGAATACGGGTCGGGTCACCCCCTGTGAAGCGCGACATGGCCTCGACACTTTCCCAATAGGAGATCGTCATGAACTCGGTCTCGTCCGCGCGGTCCTCCCGGAGGCTTTGCACCCCCATCGCTTTCTCGATCAGGGGTTTGATGCCGGCCTCGTTGTAATAAGCCTCATATTCGTCCGCACGCTGTCGCTTGATGCGACCGCGCCAGATGCGGGCAATTGTCGGGCGTCTCGTGTCGTTGCTCATCGCAACCTCCGTCATGCGGTGTGTGCGACCGTAGCAAGATGCGTGAGGTGGGCAAGGCAGCGAAATCCGGCCCTATGCTTGAAGATAGATCCCGGATATCGCTTCGCTCATCCGGGCTACGATACGGTGTGCAGGATTTGTCGAGGTCGAGCGCGGCAAGCACACCTAAGCTACGGTCGCGCGCGGTCAGCCGCGTGACAAATTCCATAGGAGGCGACAGTGGTGGGCATCACCAGCGACTTCTTCAGGGCGACGGGGCCTGGTCTACTCGGGTTCATAGCCGACTCCAATGACGACAATGTTCCAGTCAAAGCCTTTGGTGCCGTCGCCTATGCCTTCAATGTCGGCGTGCTGGGATTTTCCGGTTTCCAGGCAAACCCCGAGGGGCCGATCCAGCAGAACAGCTATTCGCTCCGCGCCGGCGTCGAGGGCGGCTCCGCCGAGTTCACCGGCGCGGCCGGCGTCTCGCTCAACCGGGTAGGCGTCTACGGCCAGGTGGAAGATTCGCCTGCGGTCCCGGACGGTCTCCGCGCTGGCGTCTTCGGCGTGGCGAGCACGCAGCCCGGCGTCATCGGCTTCGCCCGCGACGGCGACGGCGCGCAAGGCTTATCGTTCAGCGGCACCGCCGTTCGTGCCGCGTCTTTCTTCGGCCCTGGCGTCCACAGCATTTCGGGCGCGCTCAGCGGCGTCACCGGCATATCGGACACGGAGGGGCCGCTTGTCCCCATGAATATCCCGACCATCGCCGGCGTCGTCGGCACGTCGGGCGGGCGCCCGGGTGTGATCGGCACGTCGAACGCGCTCATGGGTGTCTTCGGCTTCTCCAGCCGAAACGCCGGCGTGGTCGGTCAGACCGGCAATCCCAACTCATTCGCCGGTTTTTTCGCGGGCAACGCCGTCGTCACCGGCACGCTCACGGCGGCCGCAAAGAACGCCATGGTGGCGTTTCCGGACGGCACGCGGCGGGTGCTGCACTGCATGGAGAGCCCCGAGCACTGGTTCGAGGATTTCGGCACGGCCAAGCTCAAGGGCGGGCGCGCGACGGTGAAGCTCGATGGCGATTTCGCTGAGGTGATCAAGCCCACCGGCTATCACGTGTTTGTCACCCCCGAGGGCGACTGCCGCGGCCTCTTTGTGCGTGGCAAGACAGCAGCGAGCTTCGAGGTGCGCGAGCTCGGTGGCGGAAAATCGAGTGTCGCGTTCTCCTATCGTATCGTCGGCAGGCGCCGGGACATCACGCGCCATCGCCGCTTCGCCAAGATCGACACGCGCCTGCCCACGCCCGTGGCGGCAACACCCCGCCAACGCAAGCCGACCGCCGCGGCGCTGCGCGGATTCGTCGCCGACCTCGAGCGGGAGGCGCGCGAGCGCGCGCCCAAAGGCGCGCACAAAGCCGGGAGATCGCGCGCTCCAACTCGCTGGACCCCTCGCGCGGCGAAGCGGCCAGAG
>CBFGVM010000377.1:0-4297 GCA_965652015.1 uncultured Alphaproteobacteria bacterium | reverse complement strand
GAGGAAGCAGACCGAGTTCGTCGCTCGTGCTGATGCCCAACCGGCTGAATTGCCCGAGCGGAGTTGATGGGCAAACGGACGCCGCCCTTCCATGGGCGCCGATTCTGGTTTAAAGAGCGGCCCGCGCGCGGGGACGCAGCCTCTGCGCCGCCCGAAGGACGCGCAAAGAGCGCGCCCTTTTTTTGTGCCTTCTAGAGCTCGCCGAGCGATATGCCCAAGCGGACCGACATTTCCTCGATCCTCATCATCGGCGCGGGCCCAATCGTCATCGGGCAGGCCTGCGAGTTCGACTATTCCGGCACGCAAGCGGTCAAGGCGCTCAAAGCCGAGGGCTATCGGATCGTGCTGGTCAACTCCAATCCGGCGACGATCATGACCGATCCCGATCTCGCCGACGCGACCTATATCGAGCCGATCACGCCCGAGATCGTCGCCAGAATCATCGAGAAGGAGCGCCATGTCGTTGCCGGCGGGTTCGGCCTGCTGCCCACCATGGGCGGGCAGACCGCGCTCAACACGGCGTTGTCGCTCAACCGGATGGGGGCGCTGGCGCGCTTCGACGTCACCATGATCGGCGCCACCGCCCAAGCGATCGACAAGGCGGAAGACCGCGAGCTGTTCCGCGAGGCGATGCACCGCATCGGCCTGGAGACGCCGCGCTCGAAGCAGGTCAAAACGCTGATCAACGCGCTCGCGGCGCTCGAGGAGATCGGACTGCCCGCCATCATCCGGCCTTCGTTCACGCTCGGCGGCACCGGCGGCGGCATCGCCTATACCAAGGCTGAATTCATCGACATCGTCGAGCGCGGCATCGACGCCTCGCCCACCAACGAGGTGCTGATCGAGGAATCGGTGCTGGGGTGGAAAGAGTTCGAGATGGAGGTGGTGCGCGACAAGCACGACAATTGCATCATCATCTGCTCGATCGAGAACCTCGATCCGATGGGCGTGCACACCGGCGACTCGATCACCGTCGCGCCGGCGCAGACGCTCACCGACAAGGAATACCAGATCATGCGCGACGCCTCGATCGCGGTGCTGCGCGAGATCGGGGTGGAGACCGGCGGCTCGAACGTGCAGTTCGCGGTCAATCCCGCCGATGGGCGGCTGGTGATCATCGAAATGAATCCGCGCGTGTCGCGCTCCTCCGCGCTTGCCTCCAAGGCCACCGGCTTCCCGATCGCCAAGGTCGCGGCCAAGCTCGCCGTCGGCTACACGCTCGACGAGATCGCCAACGACATTACCGGCGGCGCCACTCCGGCCTCGTTCGAGCCGACCATCGACTATGTGGTCACCAAAATCCCGCGCTTCGCGTTCGAGAAGTTTCCCGGCGCCGACCCGGTCCTGACCACCTCGATGAAGTCGGTCGGCGAGGCAATGGCGATCGGCCGCACTTTTCAGGAGAGCCTGCAGAAAGCGCTGCGCTCGCTCGAGAACGGCTTCACCGGCCTCGACGAAATCGCGATCGAGGGGCTCGGCCAGGGCGACGACAAGAACGCGGTGCGCGCGGCGCTCGGCACGCCCACGCCCGAGCGCATCCTCAAGGTGGCGCAAGCGATGCGGCTCGGTTTCTCCGACCAGGACATCTACGCCTCGTGCAAGATCGATCCCTGGTTCCTCGGCGAAATTCGCGGCCTGATCGAAGCCGAGGCGGAGATCCGCACTAAGGGCCTACCGTCGAGCGCAGGGGCGTTGCGTCGCCTTAAGGGCATGGGATTTTCCGACGCCCGGCTCGGCAAGCTCACCGGCGTGCCCGCCGCGACGGTCACGCAGCGCCGCCACGCGCTCGGCGTGCGGCCGGTGTTCAAGCGGATCGACAGCTGCGCCGCGGAGTTCGCCTCCCCCACCGCATACATGTACTCGACCTATGCCGCGCCGTTCGCCGGCCCACCGGTCTGCGAGGCTGCGCCGTCGGACAAAAACAAGGTCGTAATCCTGGGCGGCGGGCCCAACCGCATCGGACAAGGCATCGAGTTCGACTATTGCTGCTGCCACGCCGCCTTTGCCCTCAAGGAGGCTGGCTACGAGACCATCATGGTCAATTGCAATCCGGAGACGGTCTCCACCGACTATGACACCTCCGACCGGCTGTACTTCGAGCCGCTGACCGCCGAGGACGTGCTCGAGATCATCGAGACCGAACGTGGCAATGGACATTTGCGCGGCGTCATCGTGCAGTTCGGGGGGCAGACGCCGCTCAAGCTCGCCGAGCCGCTGGAACAGGCAAAGATCCCGATCCTGGGCACCTCGCCCGATATGATCGATCTCGCCGAGGACCGCGATCGTTTCAAGAAGCTGCTCGACAAGCTCAAGCTGCGCCAGCCCACCAGCGGTGTCGCCACCAGCCCGAAGCAGGCGCGCGCGATCGCCGAGCAGGTCGGCTATCCCATCGTCATCCGGCCGTCCTACGTGCTCGGCGGACGCGCCATGGAGATCGTCGCCGACGCCGCCCAGCTCGATCGTTATATCGCGCGCCTCGCCGACGATCTCGATCGTCCCTCCGAACTCGTGGTTTCGCCGAAACGTCCGCTGTTGATCGACCGTTACTTGTCGGACGCCATCGAGGTCGATGTCGACTGCCTCGCCGACGGCAAGGACACCACCGTCGTCGGCATCATGGAGCACATCGAGGAGGCCGGCATTCATTCGGGCGATAGCGCGTGCGCGCTGCCGCCGCATTCGCTTGGGAAGGCTGCGATCGCCGAGCTCGAGCGCCAGACACGCGCGCTCGCGCTCGCGCTCAAGGTCGGCGGCCTGATGAACGTGCAATACGCCATTAAGGACGGCGACATCTACGTGCTCGAGGTCAATCCGCGGGCCTCGCGCACGGTGCCCTTCGTCGCCAAGGTCATCGGCCTGCCGGTGGCCAAGATCGCCGCGCGGATCATGGCCGGGGAGACGCTGGCGAGCTTCGAACTCAAGCCGCCGGCGTTCGAGCACATCGGCGTCAAGGAGGCGGTTTTCCCGTTCGCCCGCTTCCCCGGCGTGGACACCGTGCTCGGGCCGGAGATGAAATCGACCGGGGAGGTGATGGGCATCGACCGCAACTTCGCCGTCGCCTTTGCCAAGAGCCAGATCGGCGGGGGTTCGCGGCTGCCGCGCGCCGGCACCGTGTTCGTCTCGGTGCGCGATGCGGACAAACCCCGCGTGCTGGAAGCCGTTCGCCTTCTGGTCTCGCTGGGGTTCCGGATCATCGCCACGTCCGGCACCCAACGCTACCTCGCCGAGCAGGGGCTGCCGGCCGGCCGGATCAACAAAGTGCTGGAAGGCCGGCCCCATATCGTCGATGCCATCGCCAACGGCGAGGTCCAGCTGGTTTTCAATACCACCGAGGGGGCGACCGCCCTGGCCGACAGCCGCTCGCTGCGGCGCGCAGCCCTCTTGCATAAAGTGCCGTACTACACCACTCTTTCTGGGGCCGTCGCCGCAGCGCAGGGAATCAAAGCCTATCTCGGGGGCGACCTCGAGGTGCGCGCGCTGCAGAGCTATTTCGGCGGCACGGCCGCATCGGGACAACCGGGGCCGGCTGCCTGACGGTGTTTGGGACAGGGTTCTGGGTCGCGTGGCCGGACGAAGCGTCGGCCCGCGATCGGAACTATTGTCTCTTGGCTGAAGTCGGAGGTTGAAGGAGCAATGGACAAGATCCCGATGACGGCAGAGGGCTATGCCGCGCTCGAGAGCGAACTCAAGCACCGCCAGCAGGTCGAGCGCCCTCGCATCATTCAGCAGATTACCGACGCGCGCACGCACGGCGACTTGTCGGAGAACGCCGAATACCACGCCGCCAAGGAAACGCAGTCGCACAACGAGACCCGCATCGCCGAGCTCGAGGACAAGCTCGCACGCTCCGAGGTCATCGACGTCTCGAAGCTTTCCGGCGACACCATCAAATTCGGCGCGACGGTGACGCTCGTCGACGAGGACACCGACAAGAAACAGGTGTGGCAGCTTGTCGGCGAGCCGGAGGCCGACGCCAAGAAGGGCAAGATCTCGATCACCTCACCGCTCGCCCGCGCGCTCATCGGCAAGGGCAAGGGCACGAGCGTCGAGGTGATGACGCCGAGCGGAGCCAAGGCCTACGAGATCAAGAAGGTCGAATGGCGCTAGCCGGGTGACCAGCGGGGGCAACACTAAAGCTTGTCGACTCGTATCGATCATCGCTCGTCGGATTGCGAGCGGTCGTGCCACATCGTCCCCTCCCCCGCTTGCAGCCCAAAACCGGTTTAACCCCGTTCGGCCCCGGTGTTTACCGGGCCCACGCGGGAACAAACCACATCGGCGGGCGGGGTAGGGGGGG
>CBFGVM010000376.1:0-4330 GCA_965652015.1 uncultured Alphaproteobacteria bacterium | reverse complement strand
GCGTTGCACTCGATGCAACGGTCGGCGTCGCAGAGAAATTTCATCCGAGCCATTGTCGAGCCTCCTTACGCCGCCTTGACCTGGCAGAGCGTGGCTTTGGGTTCTTGCATGCCGGTCACGGGGTCGAACCCGTAGGTGGTGATCGTGTTCACGCTCTCGCCGAGCACGATCGGGTCGGTGCCTTGCGGATATTTCCCGCGTTGGTCGGCGGTCTGGAACCAACCGGCGAAGTGGAATGGGCACCAGGTCACGCCTTTGCCCACCCGCTCGGTGACGAGCGCCTTCATACGGGTGGCCTTACCGCTGTCCATCTCCGGGCCCCAGACGAAGACCCACCCGCCATCCTTGATGCCGCGCTCGGCGGCGTCGGCAGGATTGATCTCGATGAACATGTCCTGCTGCAGTTCGGCGAGCCACTTGTTCGACCGCGTCTCCTCGCCGCCGCCCTCGTACTCCACCAAGCGCCCGGAGGTGAGGACCAGCGGGAACTGCTTGGCAATTCCCTTGTCCACGGCCGTCTTCTGTACCGTGAAGCCGGTGTTCGGCACCCGGAATTCCTTGGCGTCGGGTCGGGTCGGATATTTGGCGACGAGATCGGGCCGCGGTGTGTAGATCGGTTCACGATGCACCGGGATCGGATCGGGCAGGTTCCACGCATTGGCGCGCGCTTTGCCGTTGCCGTAGTGGATGCAGTTGTGCGCCATCGCCACGCGTTGGATGCCGCCGGAGAGATCGATCGCCCACGAGACCGTATCGGGATTGTTGCCGCCGATACGCTCGATGACCGCCTTCTCGGCGGGGGTAAGATCCCCGTCCCAGCCGAGCTTCTTGAGCACCCCGTAGGTGAACTCGGGGTAGCCGTCCTTAATCTGCGAGTCGACCGAGTAGGAGCCCTCGGCCAGGAGATTGTCCTTGCGCGAGGTGCCGTCGGGGAGCTTGACCTCGCGTTCCACGCCGAAGCGGGCGCGGAAGGTGCCGCCGCCGTCCATGACGCGCAGATTGGTGTTGTAGAGCGTATGCGTGCCGGGATGCTTGAGTTCCGGTGTCCCCCAGCACGGCCATGGCAAACCGTAATAGTCGCCCTTGGCCGGACCATCCTTGGCTCGCAAGGTGACGAGATCGAAGTCCTTCTGGTTGGCCATGTGCAGCTTGAGGCGCTCCGGCGATTGCCCGCAATAGCCGGTCGACCAGCCGCCGCGATTGATCTCGCGCAGGATGTCCTCGGCGAGCGGTTGGTTACCGTCGACCTTGATGTTCTTGAACATGCGGTCGGCGAGGCCCAGTCGCTTCGCCAGCAGATACATGGCTTCGTAGTCGTCCTTGGACTCGAAGATCGGCTTGACGACCTGCTCGCCCCATTGCAGCGAGCGGTTGGACGCGGTGCGCGAGCCGGACGTCTCGAACTGAGTGCAGATCGGCAACAGGTAAGTGTCGTTCTTGCGCTCGCCGAGCACAGCCCAGGTCGTGGGATGCGGGTCGCCGACCACGAGCAGGTCGAGCTTTTCGAGCCCTTTGGCCGCTTGCGGCATGCGGGTCACGGTGTTGCCGCCGTGCCCGAACACCACCATCGCCTTGAGATTGTCCTTCTGCGCGACCTGGTCCTTCGGCAGCATGGCGGCATCGAACCAGCGGGTCGATGGAATGCCGGCCGTCTCCATGATCTGCTTGGAGTCGAAGCGCGACTGCATCCAGTCGTACTCGACCTCCCAGACGCGGCACCAATGCTTCCATGCGCCTTCGACCAGGCCGTAGTAGAGCGGCAGCGTCACGATATCGAGACCGAGGTCGGTTGCGCCCTGCACGTTGCAATGGCCGCGGAAGATGTTGGCGCCGTTGCCGAAGTTGCCGACGTTGCCGGTCGCGAGCAGCAGGATGCAGCTGGCGCGCACGTTGGCCGTGCCGACCGAGAACTGCGTCTGCCCCATCGCCCAAATCAAAGTCGAGGGCCTCTGTTTGGCGAACATCTCGGCGACGCGCTTGACTTGCGCCTCGGGAAGACCGGTGACGCGCTCGACCTCATCGGGCGTCCACTTGTCGATCTCCTTGCGCACCTCGTCCATGCCGTAGACGCGCTGCTTGATGAATTCCTTGTCCTCCCAGCCGTTCTGGAAGATGTGCCACAGCATCCCGTAGATGGTCGGGATGTGCGTGCCCGGCCGCACGCGCACATATTCGGTCGCGTGGGCTGCCGTGCGCGTCATGCGTGGATCGACCGAGATCCAGTTGGCGCGATTGAGCTCCTTGCCTTCGAGGAGATGCTGCAACGATACCGGGTGTGCTTCCGCCGGATTGCCGCCCATGACCATGATGGTCTTGGAGTTGCGGATGTCGTTGTAGCTGTTGGTCATCGCGCCGTAGCCCCACGTGTTGGCCACGCCGGCGACCGTCGTCGAATGGCAGATGCGCGCCTGATGGTCGACGTTGTTGGTGCCCCAGAACGCCGCAAACTTGCGGAAGAGATAAGCGCCTTCGTTGGAGAACTTGGCGGAGCCGAGCCAATAGACGGCCTCCGGTCCCGACTTCTCCCGGATGGCAAGAAGCTTGGCGCCGATCTCGTCGATGGCTTGGTCCCAGCTCAAGCGCGTCCACTGCCCGTTGACGAGCTTCATCGGATATTTCAGGCGCCGGTCGCCATGCACGAGCTCGCGCACCGAAGCACCCTTGGCGCAATGCGAGCCGCGATTGAGCGGGGAATCCCAGCCGGGCTCCTGACCGATCCACACGCCGTTCGCGACTTCCGCCACGACCGTGCAGCCGACCGAGCAATGCGTGCAGATGTTCTTGCGGATGGTGACCTGTGCGCCGGCGGGCGGCGGGGGCCCCGCCTCCGCTTTGCGCACGCTGCCAAGCGGCAGCGCGCCCAGAGCCGCGAGACTGCTGGCGACCAGGCCGGAGCGGCGCAGGAAAGCGCGGCGGTCGAGGCCGCCGTCGTCCTGGCATGGCAGCGCGCTGGCGAGCGTGCCGCGACGAGCTTGACGTTCGGTTCTCTTGATCAGCACGGTTGCCTCCCTCAGCTCGGATACCGGTTGACCCGATAGAAGGTTTGCACCTCCCGCGAGTTCGGCTGGTAGCGAGCCTTGCGTTTCTCGTCATTGCTCTCGCTGTCGGCGCGCGCTTGGTCCGCCATCGGCGTGGCGGCTGCGGCCGCGACCGTGGCGCCTGCGCCGAGCGTGCGCAGGAATTCACGACGGCCGAGCGTCGCTTTGCGTTCTCGTTTCATCGCCGTCTCCTCCTAGCTCTTCATCCCGTTGTGATGCGCTCGTCGCTGCTCACGAAGGCAGCGCGAAGGCGTCGGTTTCGATCTCGATGAATACCCGGCCGAGTGTTCCTACGCGCCGGTAGAAATGCGCCGCATCGGCCTGCTCCAGATCGGCGAAAAAGCGTCCGATCCACGGCGCGAGGTGCTGCTGGAACACTTCGCGATCCGAACCCGCCGGAGCGGGAAAACGCCCGCTGGCCAGCCCCGCCATGATCTCGCACAGGATCGCCGCGTGATCCTCGGGCTCCGCTTGGTCGGCCGTGCGTTCGATCGCGAGCTTCTCGAGATGCGCGCGCAAGCGCGCGAGCGGCCGCTCATGCAAGAAGCCGGTGAGATAATAAGACCCGTAGGGCAGAAGCTCCCCGCGCCCGAGACCAATGAAGAGGTCGAAATATTCACGCTCGACACGCTCGACATTGGTGCTTTGCGCCGCCTCCGCGAGCGCGGCATGTGCCAACCCGAGTGGACTCGGATCGCCACGCAATGTCGCGAGACGCTCCAGCAGGGAAGCATCCGGCGCGCGTGCAAGCAGGACGGACAGCAACGCATATTCCTGCGCGCGCGCGGCATCGACCTCGTCGACATCGCCAGCCGTGCCAGGATGCTCAGCGTAAAGGTCGGGCCGCAGCGTTGCGCGGCTCACGCCCGTCGCCGCTTCCACCGACAGCACGCGCTCCGCTGGAACGCGCAACCAGTTCGAAACAGAAGGCTGGGAGATACCAATTTTTCGGGCTAGCGCGCCGACGCCGCCGGCGACGCGGATCGCTTCCTCCAGTCCTACGTCCCTCATCGGCGTTTTTCTTTTTTATTCTAGTTCAATTGTACGAACGTACCGCCCGCCGCAAGCAGCGGTCAATAGTCGAAGGCTATGAGTCCCGGGATCACTTGGGCAAAGCGCGCCCGTGCAGCCGTTTCGCAATCAATTGGTCGTTATCGCAGTTTTCCGGATCGCGCTGCAGCGCAGCAGCTGCTTTGCTGCGTTGCGGTAGGGAGCTGTCCGGCTCGCTGTGCTTTCCAGCGTCCGGCACCTCGCCGCCCTGAACGTCTTTTGCTGGGACCTTAGGGGCTGCG
>CBFGVM010000375.1:0-4352 GCA_965652015.1 uncultured Alphaproteobacteria bacterium | reverse complement strand
CGGGGGCTCCGGTCGATCTTGATCCGCAGTATCCCAACAGCTGCGGCATTTATGCCCATCGCGCGATCGAGCCGACGAAACGCTTGTTCGTCGACGTTCGTCGCGCCGGCATTCCGGTCTTCTACTGCACCCAAGACCATCGGCCGCAAAACCGGCCCAACGGTGCGATTTCGACGCGGCGCAAGGAGAAACCCGCGAACGCGGCGGATCACGGCATTTATCACGAGTTCCCGCCGCAGCCGGACGACATCATCATCTACAAGCAGCGCGCCAGCGTGTTCCAAGGCACACCGTTTCTCTCGCACTTGAATCTACTCGGGATTCGCAGCCTGCTCGTCTGCGGCGAGAGCACGTCAGGCTGCGTTCGCGCCAGCACGGTCGACGCCTATTCGAACGGGTTCCACGTGTCGATCGTCGAGGAATGCACGTTCGATCGTTCGGAGCTGATCCACAAAGTCAATCTTTTCGATCTTCATCACAAGTACGTCGACGTGATGCATCTCGATGAGGTCGAAGCGCATCTCGATCGGCTCGCAGCAAAGCTATCCACGCAGCAAGCCGCGGAATAGCGAGGGAGCGACTCTCGGCCGATGAATTCGCGCCGCGATCAATCTCAGATGAGCCGACGTCCGTCATAAACGATCTCGCATCCAGCATCCCGGATTTCGCTGTGCTCAATCCGGGCACCTTGTTAAGCGTGGCTCTCGATAGAAATCTGCACACGGCGCCGGTGCCATGACGAGCGAGCGGCACATCGACCTGCTTGTCCTCGGCGGCGGCGCTGCCGGCATGACGGCTGCGCTGACCGCAGCCGTGCTCGGTCTCGATGTGCAGCTGGTCGAGAAGACCGATGTCGTGGGTGGCACGAGCGCCCGTTCGGCCGGCTCGGTGTGGGTGCCCAACTCCCGCCACAGCCCGTCGGGCAGCGACAGCCCCGAAAACGCGTGGCGCTATCTGCGGGCCGTTCTCGGCAATCAACTCGACGAGACCAGAGTGCGCGCCTTCCTCGCCGCGGCTCCCGAGATGGTCGCCTTCCTGGAGGACAACACTGCGGTTGCTTTGCGCGCCTATGCGCATCATCCGGACTACCGGGCGACGCTCGAGGGCGCCACGCTGTCGGGACGGGTGCTCGAGCCGGTGCCGTTCGACGCCGCCGTTCTGGGCAGCGACTTCGCCAAGCTGCGCCCACCGCTGCCCGAATTCATGCTGCTCGGCGGGATGATGGTCGACCGCACGGACATCGGCCACCTCCTCAATGCCAGGCGATCGTTCGCCTCGCTGCGCCATGACGTGGGGCTCGTCGCCCGCTACGCCACCGACCGCCTTCGTTTCGCGCGCGGCACGCGACTGGTGATGGGCAACGCGCTGGTCGCGCGCCTCT
The DNA here is from genome assembly GCA_965652015.1 of uncultured Alphaproteobacteria bacterium. Classification (GTDB taxonomy): domain Bacteria; phylum Pseudomonadota; class Alphaproteobacteria; order Rhizobiales; family Xanthobacteraceae; genus VAZQ01. The sequence goes on along the minus strand of CBFGVM010000375.1, from coordinate 2,971 downwards.
ATTACTCGCTGCTGCAGCGCCGCGTCCCGATCCTCTTCTCCACGGACACCTTATCTCTTACGCAAAGCGACGGGCGGATTACCGGCGCGCTGCTGCAGTCAGGCGGCACGCGCATCGCGGTGCACAGTCGCGGCGTCGTGCTGGCAACCGGCGGCTTCTCCCACAACGCCGAGATGCGGCGGCGCTTTCTGCCGCCCGCCGTGTCTGTTCACTCGCCGGTTGCCGAAGGCGCGCAGGGCGACGGCATTACGCTCGGCGAGCACGCCGGCGGATGCCTGAGCATCGGCGAGGGCAACGGCTTCTGGTCGCCGGTGTCGCTGCGCCGCCGCCGTGACGGTTCGCTCGCTGTCTTTCCTCACCTCGTGCTCGATCGCGGCAAGCCGGGCCTGATCGCCGTGGACTCGCGGGGGCGCCGCTTCGTCTCCGAAGCCGTGGACTATCACCGGTTCGCCGAGGCCATGCTGCTCGCAAGCTCTCCAGGCCAGCCCTGTTTTCTCATTTGCGATGACGCGTTCATGGCCAAATACGGGCTCGGCATGGTGCGGCCGCGCCGCATCAATCTGCGCCGAGCGCTGGCCGACGGTTACGTGCGGCAGGCGCATACGCTCGAGGCGCTCGCGCAGGCGATCGGCGTTCCTGCCGAGGCGCTGGCGCACACGGTCGCGCGTCACAACGGCTTTGCACGCACCGGCGTGGACGAGGACTTCGGCAAGGGCAGCGACGCCTATCAGCAGAATCTGGGCGATCCGCAGCAGCGCCCCAATCGTTGCATCGGCCCGATCGACAAGCCGCCTTTCTACGCGCTGGCCGTCTATGCCAGCGATATCGGCACGAGCTGTGGCCTGCGCACCAACGAGTTCGCCCAGGTCTTGCGCGCCGACGCGTCACCGATCTGCGGCCTCTACGCCTGTGGGAGTGACATGGCGTCGATCATGGCGGGCGCTTATCCCGGGCCCGGAATAAATATCGGACCCGGTATGACCTTCGGCTTCATCGCCGCGCGCCACGCCGCGGCCGAACGAGCAAAGGCCGGTGCGGTCTAGCGAGACGACCCGCTCTTTTACCGGATTGCGCTCGCCGCGACCCTAATCGAGCGGTTCGAGCTTGATGACCGCAGCGCCGAGATTGTTGCCGATCCACATCGTCACCGGCGTTTTGCGATCGTCGACGAACACCCGGCGGATGTTGCTGTAGCGCGGCAAAAGATAATTCGTCCATTCGCCAGTCTTGGGATCGAGCCGGCCGACGCGGTCGGAGAATGTATTGATCTCCCAGGCTTCGCCGTTGCGGTCGGCGACAACATCATACGGCGCTTCCCACGCAAGCGGCTTCTTCCATTCGGTGATCGTCTCGGTCTTGGGATCGAACATAGCGACGCCGTTGGCGCCGTACTCGGCAAACCACAGCCGGTTCTGGGAATCGACGCGCCCGCGCCGCGCCCGCGCGTTGGGGGTCGGCGTCGGATAGAACGCGAGCTTGCCGGTCTTGGCGTCGATCTTGCCGATGCCGCCAAACGGGAACTCGAGGATGTAGGCGTTGTTCTGCTGATCGGCGTAGATGCCGTAGATGCCGATCGGCCGATCGTTGGCCGGGTTGCGGAAGGTGCCGAGGTTCTCGTATTCGCCGGTTTGCGGGTCGAGCCGCATGACCTGCGAACGGTCGGTGTTCTTGACCCACGCCTTGCCGTCGATCTTCATCCCCGCTACCGAGAAGTGCGATTGTTGCGTGGCGTCCGTCTGCCACGCGCTGGGCACCGGGAAGATCCGGAAGGTCTCGGTGCCGCGGTCGAACCGCGCCATGCCCGTCTGGTACATCAGTCCGATCCAGAGGTGGCCGTCCGCGTCGATCTCAAGATCGAGCGTTCCTTTGGGATGATTGGGCTTTTGCACGGGAATCGGAAAATCCGTCACCTTCCCGGTCTTCGGGTCGAGCTTGGACAGGAACTGCTCGCCGAAATGCGAGTACCAGACCATGCCCTCGGGATCGACGATGACGTCGTGGGGCTGAATCTCCTTCCGCGGAAGATCGTATTCCCTGATGATGACTCGCGTCGCGCGTCCGGCCGGACGCGGCCAGCTTTTCAGCTCGAACTCGTGCCTGGACTGGCTGCTGAGATTGACGCTCGCGAGATAGTCCGCGAGCCGCTGGGCGATGGCGGGGTTTACCGCCGGCCGCCGGTGCTCGCCGGTGAGCCGCTGCGGTTGCATGTCGGAGGCGCCGGGATAGTAGCCGCCCATTCGCTCGAACACTTTGAGGAAATCAGCGGCGGTGTGTTTGGATTCGAATATCCTGTGCAGCGAATGGCAGTCCGCGCAGTTGAGCATTGCCCGTTTGAGATCCTCGGGCCCCGGCACGCTCGTCATCCACTCGGAATTGGTCAGTTGATCGGTGGTGACCGGGACGGGCTTGAGCCGCAGGTCGGCCTTAGTCGTCTTGCCCGGCCCAAGTTCGACTGCGCCCGAACCGTCCAGCGCGTAGCCGGCGGCCCTGATTGTCAGTTCGTAACGGCCCGGCTCCAATCGATCTGCCGGAAAGGCGTAATCGCCCTTCGCATCGCTCACGACGGTGACCGTGATCGTTCCGCCCGGCTTCTTGGCGCTGACCAGGACGCCTTCCATCGGGCCTTCCCGATCGGACGCGATCTTGCCGCTGAGCGCGGGCGCCTGCGCCGCCACCGGCCCTACGGATGTAAAGAGCCACGCCGCAACAGCTGCGATGGCGGCACGCAACGCGATGAACCGTCTCGACATGGGAAGCCCCCGATCGGGAATCTGTGGCGCGGGCGCGCCACCGGTCATGAATAAAAAGGATAGCATAGGGAGATAGCCCGTCCCACCGGGCTTGATGGCTCGAGTGCTGCTTCGCTTCCGCGCGTCACGGCAGAATGATACGTTCGGGCTGATCCTCGCTCATCTGAAGAAACGTCGGGCTGCACAAACGGACGACACTCATGTTCCTGCGCAACACGCTT
>CBFGVM010000374.1:0-4361 GCA_965652015.1 uncultured Alphaproteobacteria bacterium | reverse complement strand
ACTAGCAGGCTGCTGAAAAACCCCATTCACGCGGGTGTTGGAGTGTGATTCTGTGCATTGGCTTGATTCCTTTGGGTTCGAGGCTGCGATGCGCGGTGAAGATCAGCGATCGGAAGGCTTTTTCAGTTACGTGGGTTTGGAGGCTCGCATCCCGGTGGATCATCCGCTGCTGAGCGATCCGCGCGTTGACCGATGAGGCGTTGACGGGACTGTCGCGCAACTTCAACAAGCTCTATGCGCGGGATGGCCGGCCGTCGATCCCGCCGGAGCGATTGTTGCGGGCGCTGCTGCTGCAGGCCTTTTTCACAGTGCGCTCGGAGCGGCAGTTGATGGAGCAGCTCGAATACAATCTGCTGTTTCGTTGGTTTGTCGGGTTGTCCATCGACGACCCGGTATGGGATGCCACCGTGTTCTGCAAGAACCGGGATCGGCTGCTCAACGGGAACATCGCGGCCAAGTTTTTCGTCAACGTGCTGAACCTGCCGCAGGTGCGCAAGCTGTTGTCGAGCGAACACTTCTCGGTCGACGGCACCCTGATCGAGGCCTGGGCCAGCATGAAGAGCTTCGTGCCGAAGGATGGCGGCAATCCGCCCTCGGGAAAGGGTCATAGCGAGGGTGGTGGGCGCAATGCCGAGCGCAACTTCCATGGCGAGAAGCGCAAGAACGACACGCATTCTTCGACCACCGATCCCGATGCCCGGCTGTTCCGCAAAGGCGCCGGCAAGGAGGCCAAGCTCTGCCACATGGGACATCTGATGATGGAGAACCGCAACGGGCTCATCGTCGATGCACGCTTGAGCGAGGCCAATGGCACGGCGGAGCGCACCACCGCACTCGACATGATCGAAGACAATGCCCGGCCCGGCAGCACGGTGGGTGGCGACAAGAACTATGACACCGCTGACTTCGTGGCCGGCTGTCGGGAACGCGGCTGCACGCCGCATGTCTCGCAAAACAATACCAACCGCCGCTCGGCGATCGATGGGCGCACGACCCGGCATCCCGGCTATCGCATCAGCACGAGCAAGCGCAAGCGGATCGAAGAATCGTTCGGTTGGATGAAGACCGTCGGCGGTCTGCGCAAGACACGCCATTGCGGAAGAGCGCTGGTTGAATGGTTCTTCGTGCTGACCGCCGCTGCCTACAATCTCGTTCGCGTTCCGAAGATCTTGGCTGCGACAGGATGAGTCTGTCTGGAGTATCGAAAATGAAGCAAAATACCCCCCACGACCGCGTCTGCGGCGCGGATCGCGGGATCTCACCACACTCGTTGTCGTCACACGCACCAAGAAAATCGCTCTCCAATCCTAGTTTTTCAGCAGCCTGCTAGGAATGCGATGAGCTGGAAATTGTCGTCAAAATAGGCAACACTGGAAAATACGACCGTTGATCGAATGCGCCGGACCGCGTAAAGCGCCGCGCTTGCAGCATCGCCGGCCGGTTATTCTGGCGCGCAAGAGGGGGACCTGTGATGTCAAACCAAACGAGCTACGACGCTTTTCGGCGGACCCTTCGCGATCTGACCGACGCGGCACATCGAATAAATTCGGTCACAGCCGAGCTCGCTGCAAGGTCGGCGTCGGCGTCGGCGGCGCGGGGCGAGGACCAGATTGCGGTCAACAATGAGTCGGCCGAATCCCTCGGGTTGGTCAGTCTCACACCCGCACAACGCCTAGTCTGCGAGCGCATCGTCAACGTGTTCGAGACCGGCAGCATTCGGGGCAACTACGCTGCGATCAGCATCTTCGAAGACGGGCCGAATGACATTAGGCAGATCACTTACGGTCGCTCCCAGACCACCGAGTACGGCAACTTGCGCGAGCTCGTGCAAATGTACGTGGACACGGGGGGACGCTTCTCGGAGGAACTGCGGGAGTTCGTGCCGCGCATCGGCCGGGTCGCCCTGGTTGACGACTCTCGCTTCAAGAATCTGCTCCGCCGCGCCGGTGCCGAGGACCCGGTCATGCGGCAGACGCAGGATGTGTTCTTCGACCGCCGCTACTTCCAGCCGGCGCTGCGGTGGGCCGATCGGAATGGGTTCACCCGCGCCCTCTCGACACTGGTCATTTACGACTCCTTTATCCACAGCGGGGGCATCCTCGATTTTCTGCGGGCGCGTTTTCCCGAGATGCCGCCGGCGCGCGGCGGCGACGAGCAGGTCTGGATCCGCCAATATGTCGACGTCCGACATGGCTGGCTTCGGACCCACCACCGGCCTGCGGTGCGCGCCAGCATCTATCGCACCCGTGATCTGGCCCGCGAGATTGCGCGCGCAAACTGGGACCTCGCCGTGTTGCCGATCCTTGCGAACGGCGTGCCGGTAGATGACCGGGCAGACGACATGCGTGCGATTGCCGGGCCGTCCTTCGCCGACGATCATGTCCCCTATTTCGGGCCCGCCGGTACGCATGCCGGATCCGAAGATCAGCCTGGCGAGATCTGGTGCGAGGGCGGCTCGCCATCTGCGCACCCCGAATTGGCGATGAGCTCCGTTGCCGCCGCGACGGACGATCCAGCTGTGCTCGCCACACGCATCCTCAATCATGCCGGCATTCAGCTGGCGACAGCGCACGTGGCGGGTGTCGACGATCAGGCCACCGCCCGGCAGAACATCGCCGATACGGCCGCCGGCGGCCTTGCCCGCCGCAGCAGCTATGGCAATGCACCAGGCGGGACCATCGCGTTGGACCGCCGCTTGCTGCGCGGATTGCTGGCCTTGTCGGAGGAATACACTTTCGCCGTTTCCGAGCTCGTCGGCGGCTCCCACAGTCGGAACTCTCGCCACTACGTCGGCGTTACGGCCGATTTCAACATCGTCAACGCCCGGCCGATTCGTGCCTCTCATCCGGATCTCGCCGCCTTCAAGCAGCTCTGCCGCGACCTCGGCGCGACCGAGGTGCTTGGGCCCGGCGCCCCCGGCCACGACACGCACGTGCACGCGGCCTGGCCTCGCCCGGCTTGAAGTCGTCGGTCGGCCGGAGCGTTGCCGCAAGGTTTCGTATGCTTCCGTCGTGCCGTCCCGCGCACGCCGAAAGCTTCATTTCAGTGGGAGAAAGTGATGGCCAGGAAGACCAGAACGAAAACCAACGAGGCGCGCGAACAATCAGGCTCAGGCCGGCAGCAGGACGAGCTCGAATCGGCAATCGGCGCCTTGCGGGAAGTCACCGCCGCACTTGCGTCGGCCAGCGACAACTTGCGGCAATTGGCCCAATCGTTGCCGGCCGGCGCAGGGCTCGCGGGAGCGGCGGTGGCGGGCGAGAACAACACCTGGGATGACCCTTTCAGCGAGCAGGTAGCAACCGTCAACCCGCCGGTCGGCATGACGGGCGCGGTTCCCTTCGCCGCCAATGTCAACGCCAGGCTACAAACGACCATTGTCGAGCCGCAACCAGCTGCAAACCGCTACAGTCCCGGCACGCCTGGCTTCCGCTATTGGGCGACCGCGGAAGCGCTGGCCCGCGGCATCAATTTCTGGAGCTCGTTGATGCCGGCCGGCACGACCTGGTCCACCACCAATCCGATGCGGGTCATTCTTGTGGACGCCGGCCCGCAGCTCAATGCCAGATACCGGCGGAGCGACGGATTGCACTTTTATCGCCAGACCGTTCTCAACTTCGACATCCACTCTTGTGAGAGCCCGGACGTGGTGTGCCACGAGCTGGGGCATGCCGTCCTGGATGCCCTGCGACCGCAGCTGTTCAATGTCGCCAATCCCGAGAGCGCGGCTTTCCACGAGGCGTTTGGGGACATGAGCGCGATTCTGTGCGCGCTGCAACTTCCATCCATGCGCCAGAGCGTGATCGCGGAGACCAACGGCCGGCTCAACGTCAACTCGCGGTTATCCCGACTGGCCGAGCAACTCGGATGGGGCATTCGTCAGCTTTCGCCGACCGCCGTCGATCGCGACTCGCTGCGCAATGCGGCGAACCGCTTTTTCTATCGGCGCATCGATCTGTTACCGCCCTCGGCGCCCGCCAATTTGCTGTCGTCAGAGGAGCACTCGTTCTCTCGGGTATTCACGGGCGCTTTTCTTGATGCACTCGCCCGCATGTTCACAGCGACCGGCGCTCCTAATGAGGCGAACCTGCTTGCGGTGAGCCGCGACATGGGCCAGCTCATTGTCGATGCGTGCCGTGCCGCCCCGATCAGCACCGACTATTTCAGTCAAGTGGCGGCCGAGATGGTGCAGGCCGATCAGGCGCGCAACGCGGGACGTTACCGGACGGCCCTTACCAGCGCCTTCGTCGAGCGCGGCATCCTGTCCGTCGATTCGGCGATTGCCATGGCCGCCGCGCCGATTCCCCGAACAGCCACGCGATCAGCTGCTCCATCTCGTCCATCGTCTCGGTTTCGGATAGCCT
>CBFGVM010000373.1:0-4370 GCA_965652015.1 uncultured Alphaproteobacteria bacterium | reverse complement strand
AGGCCGGCGCCGCCGAGCGCGGCCGATGTCGAGAGCCCGCCGTTGTCCTGCGGTGCAGATCTGACGGCTCGCCGGTAGGCACAGCTGACGCGGCGGAACTCGATCACAAATCGAGCGTTATCGACCCGGCACTCCGCGGCGCGGGGAGCCGGTCGAGGGAGGCGACCCATGCACGTCAAGAACATTCTCTCGGCCAAGGGCAGCAACGTAGTTTCGATCGAGCCGACGGCGACTCTCGAAATCGCGGTACGCACGCTCGCCCAGCATAAGATCGGCGCTTTGCTCGTGCTCGGCCCGGATCAGCGGATTATCGGTATTCTATCCGAGCGCGACATCGTGCGCGTCCTCGCCGAGCAGGGGTCAAGCGCGCTGACGCAGCCGCTGGCACAGGTCATGACCCGCAAGGTCTTTACCTGCAGTCCGTCGGAGACCATCGGCGTCATTATGGAACGCATGACGGCGGGGAAATTCCGCCACGTGCCGGTGATCGATCAGGATCAGGTGGTCGGCGTGGTGTCGATCGGCGACGTCGTCAAATATCGGCTCCAGGAAATAGAGCACGAGTCCGCTGCGTTGCGCGACTACATCCAAACGGCGTGAGCACGCTTTCGTGCTGGCTGTGCGCCGGCGGCGTTCAGGCAGAGCAAAGCCGCCGCGATCTCGGGAAACTGCTAATCGATCTTGATGCCGACCGTCTTGATGACGTGGCTCCACTTGTCGATGTCTGATCGCAGCAACGCTCCAAGCTCGCCCGGGGAAGATCCCGCGACCGGGTAGCCGGCTTGTTCCAGCTTGCGTCTGGCCGCTGGATCGGCCAGGGCCTCGATGGTGTCGACACTCATCTTCTTGACAATCTCAGGGGGCGTTCTGGCCGGGACGAACAGTCCCTGCCACGAGGAGACCTCGTATCCCGGGACGCCGGCCTCGGCGATCGTCGGCAGTTCCGGCGCCACCGGATCTCTTTTGAGGCCGGTCACCCCAAGTCCGCGAATTTGGCCCGACCGCATGTTTTCAAGCAGGCTGGCGCTGCCGAAATAGGAGTCCACCCGTCCGGGGATGAGGTCGTTGAGCGCGGGCGCCGCGCCGCGATAGGGCACATGCGCCAGCTCGATCTTGGCCATTTGTCGGAACAACTCGCCGGCCAGATGCGGCGCGCTGCCGGTCCCGGGAGAGGCCAGGGTGAGCTTGCCGGGATGTGCCTTCGCATGGGCGATGAACTCCATCACCGATTTCGCGGGCGAGGAGTTCGGTACGAACATGAAAAATGGAAATCTGGAAATAAGCGACACCGGCGCCAAATCGGCAAGCGCATCGTAGCTGAGCGAGCGATAGAGACTCCGATTGACTGCAAGCGAGGCGGTCGCATACAGCACCGTGTAGCCGTCAGGATCGGAACGGGCGACCATTTCATTGGCGAGGTTTGTGCCGGCACCTCCTTTGTTCTCGACGACGACCTGATGGCCCCAGATTTTCGAGAGCTGCTCGGCGAGGACACGCGCGACCGTGTCCGTCGGGCCTCCCGCCGCCACCGGCACGATGATGCGCACCACCCGATTTGGCCAATCCGGCGATCTCTGTGCGCGCGCCGCGCTCCCGATGAAATGGGGCACGAGCACGGACGCGCTGGATAGGAGGAACAGGCGGCGGCGTGTGATCATGATCGCCTCGCTGCGTCTATCTATTCTATCCGGAAGCACGTGCGCATGCGATGGGCATGGGCATCGGCATGGGACTGCGCCCCCGGCGCGCGCGGGCCGGCAAACATCTCCGACGAGAGATGCGGCGAGCTTGCTCGACGGACCAGTCGCAAGCGGCTATGACGATTGGCCGGACCAGGAAAACCGGATGAATAGAAAACAACGCCGCGCTGTGCAAGGCCGAGCCGTTGATCGCGGCCACACTCAATCATCGATGGAGGCGGCAGGCCGCCTGTTCGGCCAGGCGGTCTGGCACCAACATCACGGCAAGCCGAACGAGGCGGTCAAGCTCTACAAGCAGGTCTTGGCGCTCCAACCGGATCATGCCGAAGCCTGTAACAATCTCGGCTGCGTGCTGCTTGCGCAGGGCAAGCGGGACGCCGCCAGCGGCTGCTTCGAGCGCGCGCTCGTGCTGTTGCCACAGCTGTTCGATGATTTCGATAGCGTCGCCGCCCTGCTGTGCGCCGTGAATCCCGCGTTGGCGAAGGGCACGAAACGCGCGGCAAGCGCTTGGCCGCAGCGGCTGCCGGCGCGCGACTTGCTGGAGCCTTTCGATTTCGCGGCCATCGGTTCCGATGCGCTGCTGCGTCGCGTGCTCGAATCCACGACCGTTCGCAGTGTCGATCTGGAACGGTTTCTGACCTCGATTCGCCTCGACCTCCTGCGCAGCGCCAGCAATGGTACGGCCGTAGACGAGACGGAGCTGGGTTTTTGCTGCGCGCTCGCGAAGCAGTGCTTCATCAATGAATACGTATTCGCGACGACCTCCGAGGAGGCGGCGCAGGCGGAGCGGCTTAGGCAGACGCTGGTCGATTCGCTGGCGCAAGGTGTGGACGTTTCTGCGCTGTGGCCGAGTGCGGTGGCGATGTACTTTCCGCTCCACTCGTTGCCCAACGCGAAAGCGCTGCTCGACCGCGCATGGCCACCGCCTTTGACCGATACTTTGCTGCAGCAGGTGCGCGAACCGGAGCAAGAACGGCAATACCGCGATTCCATTCCACGCCTGACTGCCATCGATGATGACGTGTCCGTGCAGGTCAGGGGGCAATACGAGGAGAACCCCTATCCGCGATGGGTGCATGCCGCCTCGGTCGCGGAGCCGATCACGATTGAAGAACATCTTCGCAATCAGTTTCCCTCGGCTCCCTTCCGTCCGCTCGTAAGCGCAATCGGCATCGACATCCTTGTGGCCGGCTGTGGCACCGGCCGCCATCCCATCGAGGTGGCCCGCAAGTACAAGGACGCGCGCGTCTTGGCGGTCGACCTCAGCCTCGCCAGCCTTTGCTATGCGAAAAGGAAGACGCCTGCGCTGCTGGCGAACAAGATCGAGTACGCTCAAGCCGATATCCTCAAGCTCGAATCGATCGACAGAACCTTTGACCTGGTCGATGCCAGCGGCGTGTTGCATCACCTGTCCGATGTAAGCGCGGGCTGGCGCGTCCTGCTCAAGCTGCTGCGGCCTGGCGGTTTCATGCGGGTGGGCCTCTACAGCGAGCTCGCCCGCCGCGGAATCGTTGCGGCGCGCGCCTTCATCCGGGAGCGAAACTATCGCCCGATCGCGGACGACATTCGCGGTTGTCGGCAGGAGCTTCTGAATTCGCCGCTCAAGGACGTGGCCAGGGCCGGCGATTTCTTCAGTATGAGCGAGTGCCGCGACCTGCTGTTCCACGTTCAGGAGCGCCGACTCACGCTACCGCAGATAAAATCCTTCATCGCCGAGAACGGCTTGAGATTTATTGGTTTCGAATTCGCGCCGCAGGTCACGCAGCATTACCGGAACGTCTTCGGCGGCGATCGTTTCATGCGCGATCTCGATCGTTGGCATGCGTTCGAGACGGAAAACCCGGATATTTTTGCCGGCATGTATCAGTTCTGGCTGCAGAAGGACTGAGACGTACCTTAGACTCATGCGCGCCTTTTGCGGGCCACGAGCGACTCGCAGCCCGCGCGCGTTTCGCAGGCTGCGTTTTGCGCTGGAATCAGCACGCAAGATGCCGCGCTGGAGGTGTTGCTCGGCTGTTGCCCGCTGTGCGCCCGCGTCAGCGAATTTGCGTTGACGAAGGCAATCGTCGTCGCTTTGCCAGCGTGCGCCAGAACTCGACGGCAGTCGAGCTTGCGGAAGAATCTATATATAGATCAGTATCTTATATGGTTAAACGTGGCGGCTGAGAAAGTGCCATTGGCAACGACGAAAGCCCTCAAACGCGCCCTCAAATGAAGTGTTTTTTCGGCAACACCCGTCTGAAAACTGCATTTCGACGTGTTCAAACCGCCTCTTTGTCGTTGCCTGTCTGAGCATGTGAGCTAGTGTGGGCGTGCGACGGAGGGGGGCATCCCAAGGTCGCCCTTTCCGGTCATTCCGGTGCCTAGGGGACAACGAAGGCAACGGACGGAGCGGATGGTGAGGGGAGCTAAGGGGACCTTCCAGGGTGAGCAGCGCCCGAGGAGATCAATCCCTCCCACGACAACATATGGAGGTTGAGATGAAGATGGTGAAAAGTCTTCTCCTCGGGACGGCCGCGGGACTTGTTGCGGTCGCTGGGGCGCAAGCCGCCGACATGCCTGTCAAGGCAGCGCCGGTGCAATACGTGAAGATCTGCACGCTTTACGGCGACGGCTTCTACTACATCCCGGGCACCGATATCTGCCTCAAGATCGGCGGATATGTTCGTG
>CBFGVM010000372.1:0-4372 GCA_965652015.1 uncultured Alphaproteobacteria bacterium | reverse complement strand
ATCGACACCGTTGCGGCGCGAGCCAAAGCGAGGCGGTGGACTCGCCTCCGATTGAGTTCGGCACTTCCAGCCGCTAGCTTCGCGCTGCAAAGAGCAGAGCGGGGCAGGCCTTGCGGCGTCGGATCGTTTTTGCCGTCATTTTCCTGGCGGCCTTCATCGTCTTATTGCGCCTTGCTGTTGTTGCTGGCGAATTCGACACGGTCGTCACGGCAGCCAAGTTCGAAGCCGCTCGCGATGACCGCACGGCGCTGCGCGCCTTCCTCCATCGCATGCCGAAGGGCGGCGATCTCCATACCCACCTGGCCGGTGCCGTTTACGCGGAGCGCTTCATCGCCTGGGCCGCGCAGGAGAATCTCTGCGCGAACCTCGCCCACGTCCTTCTCTCGAAGCCGCAATGCGATCAGCCCGGAGACGTGCCCGTCGCCGACGCCATGCACGATCAGAATCTGTACGACCGTCTGGTCAATGCGTTCTCGACACGGGCGTTCGTGCCGACCGTCGCGGTACCGACCGATCACGACAAATTCTTCGCGGCCTTCGACAAGTTCGGCGCCGCGACCGGCTCGCGCTTCGTCGACATGATGATCGACCAGCTGAGGGAGTACGACAGAGAGAACGTGCAATACGTCGAGTTCATGACGTCGTTTTTCTGCTCGGATGATCGCGACAGGTTCATCGCGACGATGGCCGGACAGACCGACGATGCCGGGCGGCTCGCGGCGCTCAAGACGAACGGTCTCGACGATTGCGTCACGGCGAAACGCAACGATCTGGCGGCCGTGCTCGGTAAAATCGCAAGCGAGCTCGCATGTGATCCCCAGGGCACGCAATCGGGCTGCCGGGTCAAGTTCCGCTTCATCGCACAGATCTTGCGCAACAGCTCTCCCGATGACGTATTCCTGCAGACCGCCATCGCGGCCGCGCTGATCCGCGCCGAGCCGCAAGTGGTCGCGCTCAATCTCGTGCAGTCCGAGGACAACCTAGTGGCGCGCCGCGACTACACCCGCCACATGCAGATCGTCGCCTTCCTCGCCAAGGACGTGCCGGTGGCCCTACACGCGGGCGAGCTATGGCTGGGCTACGTTCCGCCGATCGACCTTACATTTCATATCCGCCAAGCTGTCGAGATCGCCAATGCGCGCCGCATCGGCCATGGCGTCGACATCGCCTTCGAACATGACATGGACGGCCTTCTCGCCGAGATGCGGGCACGCTCGGTAGTGGTCGAAATCAACCTCACCAGCAACGACATCATCCTCGGCGTGCGCGGCAAGGACCATCCGCTGCCCACCTATCTCGCGGCCGGCGTGCCGGTCGTGCTGTCAACGGATGATGCCGGCGTATCCCGCATCAACCTCACCAACGAATATCTCCGAGCTGCGCGCGACTACGGCCTGAGCTACCGCACGTTGAAGGCAATCGCTCGCAATGCGTTGACCTATTCCTTCCTCGAGGAGGGACAAAGGCGCGACGAGCTGGCGCGGTTCGACCGCTCTTGCGTTGAATTCGAGCGCTCGGTCGCAAGCGGGCAGTCGCCGCTTCGCAATGCCGTCGCCCTGCTCGAAGCCGCGGTCACTGCGCCCTGAGAGGGCGCGGCGCGCAGTCGGCGGACAACTCGGATGTTTGCCGCGGCGGAATGGTGATCAGCAGATAGCGTGCGGGCTTGCCGTCCACGCCAAGGTAGCGGCGGGAAACCTCCAGCTCCGTTTGCTTGCCGGGAGGAGAGCAACGCGCCCGTTCAAGCGCGGCGTCGGCGCACCAATCCGCGTCGGGAACGGATGATCGGGCGGGACAGAGCAATGCGATGCCGTCGCGGTCGATGCGCGCCTGGAGCGCAGGGGTGGCCTTGCCGTCGAGCACACGCACGGCGAGCGGATGGCTGCGCATGTAAAACGTGACGCCGTCGGTGAACTCGTCAAAGCCGCTGAAAATTTGCAGCGGCCGGTCGGTCGTCTCGCGCCACAAGCGTTCGATCGGCTCCGCCAGCACCGAGGTATGGGCCGAGCCCGGCGCCGGACCTGCGCGATGAATGACAAACGCGATCGCCGGCGCGATCGCCACCATGACAAACGGAAATGTGACCGCGAGCGTAAGAACGCCGACGGCATCGCGTCGCGTGATCGCCACGAGCGGCGACGACAGCAGCATCACGGGTAAGAGCGTGAAGGCCGACATGGACCAGAGCGAGGTCAGCTGGACGCCCGTCAAGGGCGCAAGCAGCGACGGGGCCAGCAGCACCGCCCAGAACGCGGCGGCGGCGAGGCGGCGTGCGGGCGACAACGGCCAAGCCATGTCTTTGACGGCCGCACGGCTTGGCCGGGCGATGACGAACAGCACCAAGAGCGGCACCGCCACGTAAGCGAGGCTGCCCGCCAGATAGCCGAGCGAGGCGCCGACCGTGGATGCGAGCGAGCGTGCTCCGTGCAGGACGACGGCGTAGGAGAACGGAGCAAAGTCATTCGCCATCAGCCAAATGACATGCGGGGCGAGTGCGGCCGCTCCCACCGCGATCGTCACCCACGGCGCCGCCGAGCGGAAATAAGCCGACCGCCTCGGATCGGCGAGTGCAGCAATGCCGAGCCCGAGCAGGAGGACGATCGACCAGTACTTGCCGTACATCGCCGCGGCCGCGAACAGCCCGCAAAGTGCGGCATCGAGCGCGCGGCGGCTGTCGAAGGAGCGCAGAAACCACAGCGTGGTGGCCGCCCACAGCGGCAGCAGGATGGTGTTCACATTGAACTTGAGTCCATGGAAATTGAAGAACGGCACCAGCGTGAGAAGCGCTATCCCTACGACGCGCCTCTCGCCGTCGAGAAACCGCGCCGCGAGCCGCCAGGCGATCCACAGGGCGAGGCCAACATTTGTCATCGCAAGCAGGTAGTAGGCCCAGTCCGCGGTGGGAAAAATGCTGAACCAGGCGCGCACGACCACCATCGCCAGCGGCGGATGCTTGGGGTACCCCAGCTCAAGTTCGCGCCCGAGCGCGAACTGCTCCGACATGTCGGCGTGAATGTCCTGGCTTCCTTTGGCGAGGACCCCGTAAAGCGTCCAGAGCGCCACATAACCGAGGAGGACCGCGAGCATCGTGCGCTCGCGCCGGGCGGCGTCGGTGAGCGCATCGAGCAGCCGCTCGATGACCGCAAGGCCGCGGCGGCGCTCCGTGATAACCGACATTGCCAGCACCCGGTTTACCCCCTTGTTCGGGCGGCAGCCTATGGCATGACGTGCAACCAAGGTCCATATCAAGGGTCGCCATTGCTTTGCCGCATCCGCCGGCGATGCTAAAGGGATTGCATCGGAGCGACCCCAGGGAACACCGCATGTGCCGCTGGATTGCCTATCGCGGCGAAACCATCCCGCTGGAACAGTACGTCACCGCCCCCGCCCACTCGCTGGTGGTGCAGAGTCAGCGTGCGCTGGAATCGACCGCCTCCACCAACGGCGACGGTTTCGGCATGGGTTGGTATGGCGAGCACACTGAGCCCGGGCTCTATCGCGAGGTCCGCCCGGCGTGGTCGGATGAGAATTTGCGCTACCTGTGCCGGCATATTCAGTCGCATCTCTACTTTGCGCATGTGCGCGCGGCGACCGGCACGCCGATTACGCGGCCGAACTGCCATCCCTTCGCCTGCGGACGCTGGCTGTTCATGCACAACGGCCTGATCGGCAACTGGGGACGCTTGCGCAGGAAGGTCGAGGCGCTCATTCCCGACGCCTTCTACGGCTCACGCATCGGCACAACCGATTCCGAGGCGGTCTTTCTCGCCATCCTCGGCGCCGGCGGCGACAAGGACCCGGTCGGCGCGACCGCGCGCGTGCTCGCCACCTTGACCGAGATGGTCAGCAGCGACGGCTATCACGAGCCGCTGCGTTTCACGGCGGCGCTCACCAACGGGCACGATCTCTACGCCTTCCGCTACGCCGCCAACGACCAAGCCAACTCGCTCTATTACCGGGTCTCCGGCGGCAACGTGGTGATTGTCTCGGAACCGCTCGATACCGACCGCGCGCACTGGAAGCCGGTGCCGCCCGGGCATGCGATCGTGGCGCGCGACGGGCAGCGGGTGGCGGTCGAGCCGTTCCTGGCGGAGCACCGGGTCGCGGCGGAGTGAACCGCGGGCCAACGCCGACCGAAGACAAGCCCCTAGTCCTTGCTGCTTGCAGACGCGAGTGGTAATCCGCCCGCCATGAATGCGGCCATCGAGAACATTCGTAACTTCGCCATCATCGCGCATATCGACCACGGCAAGTCGACCTTGGCCGACCGGTTGATTCAAGCGACCGGCGGTCTCGCCGACCGCGAGATGGTCGAGCAAGTCCTCGATTCCATGGACATCGAGCGCGAGCGCGGCATCACCATCAAGGCGCAGAC
>CBFGVM010000371.1:0-4391 GCA_965652015.1 uncultured Alphaproteobacteria bacterium | reverse complement strand
CGCGCAGCGCCTCGCGCGTGAACTGGATGAGGTGATGGGCGATGAAGCCCATGCCCAGAACGGCGTCGATCTGCCCGCGCCGCAGCGCGTGACGCACGGTCCGCCAGAACGGCTTGCGATAGTCCGACAGAATGCCGATGTGCAGCACGACGCGCAACGCGAGCACCAATCCGCTCGATAGATTGGCCCAGTTGAGCTTACCGCGCGCGGGCGTGACGATCCGATTGACGTAGGTCGCATCCACTTGGTGGTGGAACCGCGCGAATAGCCGTTCCGGATCGTTGGCATGGGCTATGCAGCGGCGCCACATCGCCACCACCTCGTCATACGGCCGCAGGAAGCGCACGTTGCTTTCGAGGCTCGGATCGTCCTCGAGCCGTCCGGCCGCCTTGAGGCGATCCCACAGCGGCGTCTTCGGCAGCGCCTGCAGCAGATTTATGGTCAGCATCGGGATCCGTGAGATGTCGATGAACTCCTTGAGACGAGACTCGGTATCGTCGGAATCGGTGTCGAGGCCCAGGATGATGCCGGACGTGACCTCCAAGCCGTAGTCGTTGAGGGTCTTGATCGACTCCATCATCGGCACGGCAACGTTCTGGTTCTTGCGCATTGCCTTGAGCGCATCGGCTTCCGGCGTCTCGATGCCGACGAATATGCCGAGGAACGCGCATTCCCGCATGAGCTTGAGGATGTCCGGCTGCTTGGCGATGTTGAGCGTGGCCTCGCAGGCGAAGTTCAGGGGATAGCCGTGCTGCCGCTGCCAGACGAGGAGGTGCGGCAGCATGTCTTTGGCGGCTTTGCGATTGCCGATGAAATTATCGTCGACGAAATAGACGACCGGCGGATGCCCTTTCTGCTTGCGCATGGCATCGAGCTCGGCGGTGATCTGGGCCGGCGTTTTGAGCCGCGGCTGCCGGCCGTAGAGATTGGGAATGTCGCAGAACTCGCACAGATAGGGGCAGCCGCTCGAGAACTGCAACGTCAGCATCAGGTAGTTCTTCAGCGGAATGAGGTCGTAGGCCGGGATCGGGAAATCGTGCAGCGGCAGGCGGTCCTTGGTTTCCAAGCGCAACTGTGCGGGCGGACGTGCGACGCTCGCATCGAGGCGGGCGATGAGCTGATCGGTCGCGTCGCCCATCTCGCCGATATGCAGGTAGTCGATGTCGGGATACATTTCGGGCGACGCCGATACCGACGGTCCACCCAGCATCACCACCTTGCCGGCCGCATGCGCGCGGGCGGTGATGTCGTGGATCTGCGGCGCCTGGACGTGCATGCCGCTGACCAGCACGGCGTCCGCCCAGGCGAAATCGGCATCGCTCGCTTTGCGCATGTTCTCGTCGATGAAACGGACCGGCCACTCTTGCGGCATATAGGCCGCAATGAGCAGCAGGCCCTGTGGCGGCATGAATGCCCGCACCCCTTTCATCAGCCGGTAGGCGTGATTGAACGTCCCGAATGCGGGGGTGTAGTGCGGAAAAACGCACAATATCCGGCGCCGGTTCTTGACTGGGACCGATGAGCGCACGTGGGTTCCGCCTCTGTTGGTCCATCGTCGCCTTCCCCGGATCGGGACGCAAGGGGCCAGATGGCAATGCCTGGGATTCTCGCCGGCGGATCGCGCATTGCGCCCTTCGGCACGCTCACTATATTTCCCGGCAACAGCGGGCCCTTTGAGGCCCGCGCTCGGTTTTTGATACAGCCCATGAATCTGCGCAACGTGGCGATCGTCGCCCATGTCGACCACGGCAAGACGACCTTGGTCGACCGGCTGCTGCAGCAGTCGGGCGCGGTGCGCGACAACCAACGTCTGGCCGAGCGCGCGCTCGACTCCAACGACCTCGAGCGCGAGCGCGGCATCACCATTCTCGCCAAGGTGACCTCGATCCTTTGGCACGGCACGCGCATCAACATCGTCGATACGCCGGGTCATGCCGACTTCGGAGGCGAGGTCGAGCGCATCCTCAACATGGTGGACGGGGCGCTGGTGTTGGTGGACGCCGCCGAAGGTCCGCTGCCGCAAACCAAGTTCGTGGTCTCGAAGGCGCTCAAGGTCGGCCTCAAGCCGATCGTCGTGATCAACAAGGTTGATCGGCCGGATGCGCGGCCTTTGGTGGTGGTGAACGAGGTCTTCGACCTGTTCGCCGCGCTCGACGCGAGCGAGCACCAGCTCGACTTTCCGATACTTTACGGCTCGTCGAGAGAAGGCTGGATGGCCGCCTCCCCCGACGGGTCGAAGCATCAAGGCATGGCGCCGCTGTTTGATCTCGTGATCCGGCACGTCGCCGAACCGGTGATCGAGGACGGACCGTTCCGCATGCTCGGGACCATTCTCGAGGCCAACCCCTATCTCGGCCGCGTCGTCACCGGCCGGATCACGTCGGGCGCGGTCAGGCCCAATCAAAGCGTCAAGGTGCTCGATCGCAACGGCACGCTGATCGAGCATGGCCGCGTCACGAAGGTGCTGGCCTTCCGCGGCCTTGAGCGAACCGGGGTGGATGAAGGGACGGCAGGCGACATCGTTGCTATCGCGGGGCTGCCGGAGGCCACCGTATCGCACACGATTTGTGCACCGGATGTCACCGTTCCGCTTGCCGCGCAGCCGATCGATCCGCCGACCCTGGCGATGACCTTCCGCATCAACGATTCCCCGCTCGCCGGCACCGAGGGCGACAAGGTGCAGAGCCGGGTCATTCGCGAGCGGCTGCTGCGCGAAGCCGAAGGAAACGTGGCGCTCCGGGTCAGCGAATCGAGCGAGAAGGATGCCATGGAGGTGGCCGGCCGCGGCGAATTGCAGCTCGGCATTCTGATCGAGACCATGCGGCGCGAAGGCTTCGAACTATCGGTCTCGCGGCCGCAAGTGCTGCTCGAGCGCGGTCCCGATGGCGAGCTGCGCGAGCCGATCGAGGAGGTCGTCATCGACGTCGACGAGGCGCATTCCGGTATCGTCGTGCAGAAGCTCTCCGAGCGCAAAGCCGAGCTGATTGAGATGCGCCCCTCGGGCGGCGGCCGCGTGCGCCTCATCTTCCACGCACCGACGCGCGGCCTGATCGGCTACCACGGCGAGCTTCTTGCCGATACCCGCGGCACGGCCGTCATGAACCGGCTGTTCCACGGCTATGGCGCCTATCGCGGCGAGATCGCCGGCCGCCGCAACGGCGTGCTGATCTCCAACGACCAGGGCGAATCCGTCGCCTACGCGTTGTGGAACCTGGAGGACCGTGGACCGATGATAATCGAGCCGGGATGCAAGGTTTATCGCGGCATGATCGTCGGCGAGCATACGCGGGGCAATGACCTCGAGGTCAACGTGCTCAAGGGCAAGAAGCTCACCAATATCCGCACCCATGCCAAGGACGAGGCGGTGCGGCTGATCCCGCCGATCCAGATGACGCTGGAGAAGGCGCTCGCCTATATCGGCGAGGACGAACTGGTCGAGGTCACCCCGAAAGCGATCCGGCTGCGCAAAAAGCTGCTCGATCCCAACGAGCGCAAGAAGGAGGAGCGGCGCAAGGAGGCGGAGCGGGTGTGATGGGATCGGGCTGATTGCCCCATCACACTGTCAACAGTAGCGCGGGGACGATAGCTGGTGATTCGTGCGAGGAGTCCTGCGCCCGCCGTAGCCGCCATTCCAGCCGTCTCGGGCGCTAGGTGAGCCCATTTCTCTGCCCTTGCGTGTCGCCGCCGCAACATTCCGTCTGCCGGCCAACATAACTCGATTTTTCGCGGCTCTTTGCAGATGCTCCGCGGTGCCGCAGTGTGGCAAATCCACATCAATTGCCGACGTTGTTAATGCCGAATTAAACATAACTCTTGAAGCGCGGCGGAGTGCTTGCTTCAATCACGTCATGAGCACGACCCTGATCGAAGTCCGCCGCGCCAAGCCGTCCGATGCACGGGCGATTGCGGCGACGCACGACGACGCTTGGCGGTGCGCCTATCAGGGGATCATTCCCGGGCCCGAGCTCGACAAACTCATCAACCGGCGCGGCCCGGTTTGGTGGGATGCGGCGGTGCGCAAAGGCAGCCGGATCATGGTGCTCGCTTTCGGCGAATGCGTGGCCGGTTACGCCAACTACGGCCGCAACCGCGCGCGCAGCCTCTATTACGACGGCGAGGTCTACGAGCTCTATCTGCGGCCGGAATTCCAGGGGCTCGGCTTCGGCCGCAAGCTCTTTTCGGCGGCGCGACGCGACCTCGTTCAGAGTGGGCTGGGCAGCTTGGTGGTGTGGGCGCTCTCAGATAACGAGCAGGCGGTCGGCTTCTACCGCGCGCTCGGCGGCAAGGCCGTGGCGCGCTCCTCCGAACGGTTCGGCGGACGAACCCTCGACAAAGTCGCCTTCGCCTGGACCAAATAGGTCGGGCGCGCGCCTATTATCCACCGTCGTCCC
>CBFGVM010000370.1:0-4392 GCA_965652015.1 uncultured Alphaproteobacteria bacterium | reverse complement strand
GTGATGCTCGGCTAGTTGTTTGCCGCCGCGCGGCTCTCGGCGGCGCCCATCGAGACGGGCCGTCAGATGGTCGACGTGAACGGCACGCCCATGGTGGTCTTCACCTACCGCCCGGCGGGGTGCCCCGACCCGGCGTTGCTCATGGTGTTTCACGGCATCGCGCGAAATGCGCAAAGCTACCGCGACTATACGCGCGCACTCGCGGACCGACTTTGCCTGCTGGTGGCCGCGCCGGTATTCGAGGAACAGGCATTTCCCGGATGGCGATACCAGCGCGGTGGCATCGTCAAGGGCGCGACGGTGCAGGATGCGCGCGATTGGACCGGCAGAGTAGTGCCTGATCTCGTCGCCTGGGTGCGCCGACAGGAAGAGCGTCCCCTCACCTATTCGCTGCTTGGTCACTCCGCAGGCGGTCAGTTCCTCGACCGCCTCGCCGCCTTCGTGCCCACCGAGGTGCGGCGGATCGTAGTCGCGAATGCGGGAAACTATGTATTTCCGAGCCTTGAGATCGCCGCGCCCTATGGCCTGGGCAAGGTGTATTCAGGGGCGGACGGCGAGGCGGCGCTGCGGCGCTATCTCGAACAGCCGCTGACGATCTATCTCGGCCAAGGTGATACCCGCGATGACGAACGCAACGATCATCCCGACGTCCTGGCCCAAGGGCGGTCGCGCTACCAGCGCGGGTTGAACGTATTCAACGCGGGCAAGTCGCTGGCGCAGGCGCGTGGTTGGCAATTCAACTGGCGACTCGTCGAACTGCCCGGCGTCGGACACAGCGCGCGCAAGATGTTCTCCGCGCCACAGGCCTCCGAAGCATTGTCGCCGTGAACACCCGGTGAGCCACCATGCGACTCGCAATCGCCGCATTGATGATGGCCCTCATCGCGGCGCCCGCCGCCGGCGCCGATGCCCAGATCGAACGGACGGTTGCACGTCACGTCCGCTCGATCGTACCGGCCGACGGTGGAGGTGGCGTCGCGGTAGCGCTGCGCATCGGCGGCCGCACGCTGTTCTTCAATTACGGCTGGGCCGACCGCGCCACCAAACGGCCGATCTCGAGTGATGCGCTGTTCAATCTCGCTTCGCTGCGCAAGGTGTTCGAGGCCACGCTACTGGCACAGGGGGTCCGCAACGGTCAGCTCCGGCTCGACGAGCCGGTGGCCAAATACGTGACCGAGCTGGCGCAAGACAGCGATATCGGCCGCGTCACGCTGGGCCACCTCGCGACCCACACGTCGGGGCTGCTGCTGCCGCAGGACCATCCGCCCTGGCCGGATTGGGGCTACGCGCTGCCGGAATTCATCCGCACGCTCAATGACTGGAAAGCGGACAAGCCGCCCGGCACGCAGCATACCTATACCCATGCCGGCTATATCCTGCTGCAGCTTGCGCTCGAGCGGCGCTACGGCACGCCGATCGACGAACTCATCGAGAAACGAATCCTGCGGCCGCTCGGCATGATCTCGACGACGCTGCCGCGAGGCGATGACACTGCACCCGGACACCTCTCCCCCGAGGATAAGCGCCGTGCCGTGCAGGGCTATGCCGACGACGGCACGCCACTCGAAGAACCCGGCAGCCAGCACAGCTACTATCATTGGCCGGGCACCGGGCAGATGTACTCCTCGCCGCGCGACATGGCCGTTTTTCTCGCCGCCAATCTCGGGGAGCTGCCGGTCGAGCACTCTCTGCGGGAGGCGATGACGTTGGCGCAGCAGGGCGTCGTGCCCATCGGCCCGCGCGCCGAGCAAGCGCTGGCCTGGGAAATCTCGTTCGGAGACGAGCCCACCATCATCGATAAGTACGGCGGTCTCCAGAACGCGTCGGCCTATATCGGCATGATGCCCCGCCGCAAGCTCGGCATCGTGATCCTCGGCAACCGCGGCAATCAGTATCCCAACGAGGTCGGCCGCCGCATCATGCTCGACCTCGCCGCTTCGGGACGGCCTGGAAAATGACCGACGTTGTAGCCCGCATGAGCGTCAGCGAAATCTCATGCGGGCTATTGCATTCCCTTCGGCGGCGGACCCTCGTAGTCGCGCACGCGCAGCTTGCCCACGGTCAGTTCATCCACTTCAAGCGCCTCAAAGCGCGCACGCTTGACCGTCACCCGGCCGAGTGCGAGCCGGCCGATCGCCAGCGCCCCGACAGCGATCGCTCCGAACGCGGCCGCCCCGAGCGCCAGCGCAATCATGCTGGCGGCGGGGACGGCTTGGGCGCGGCGGACGATATGGCGCGGCATCGGTGGTCTCCGTCAGGCAGCTGGCGCAGGTGGCGCCGCCGAGTTGCCCACATCGGACGCCCGACCGGCGAACCGCAACGCCCTCCCCCAGGGGTAATTGCGAGACGGCGGCATGGCGCCCAACACGTTTCCTGCGACAGTGTGCTATCATAATCTCGGGTCACGGCTCGACGGGAATAAGACAACAAAGGTACCGTGACCGCGTTGCCTCGGGAGGTGCGACCATGGCGCAGCTACACGTTCTGATGGGAGCGGACACGGTCCGCGCGCGTCCGACAGTTCGCACCATCGGGCTTGCCGACCTCAAAGACGCGCTGGCGCGCGGGCTTGCCGATTTCTCAGCCATACCGACGCACGCCGTCTTCCTGTGCCTGATCTATCCCATCGTCGGCCTGCTGCTGGCGCGGGCGATCCTGGGCTATGCCCTGTTGCCACTGATGTTTCCGCTTGCCGCCGGCTTCGCGCTGGTCGGTCCGTTCGCTGCCATCGGCTTTTACGAGCTGAGCCGGCGACGCGAGCAGGGACTCGACATTTCCTGGGAGGACGCCTTCGACGTGGTGCACTCCCCCTCGCGCGATGCGATTGCCGCGCTCGGGTTGCTGCTGTTGGTGATCTTCGCAGTCTGGATCGCGGTCGCACAAGCGATCTACATTGCCAGTTTCGGCTATCAGCCGGCCGCCTCCATTCCGCATTTCGTCCGTCAGGTCTTCACCACGCCCGAGGGCTGGACGCTGATTATCGTCGGTAACTTCGTCGGCTTCCTGTTCGCGGCTGCGGTGTTGATCATCAGCGTCGTGGCGTTTCCGCTGCTGGTCGACCGCGAGGTGGGCGCGGTCGAAGCAGTGCTCACCTCGGTGCGCGCGGTCGCCGCCAATCCGGTCATGATGGCGATCTGGGGGTTGATCGTCGCCGCGCTGCTGGTGATCGGCTCATTGCCGTTCTTCTTCGGCCTCGCGGTGGTGGTGCCGGTTCTCGGACATTCGACCTGGCACCTCTACCGAAAAGTGGTCGAGCCGGACCTGAGCCCGCGCCAGGAGCATCCGCGTCCGCCGCACAAGCGCCGCTATGCCGCGCAGTTTCCCGCCGCACTGTTCGCCGGCGAGGACAAGGAGCCGCCCGCTCGCTCGTAGAAACGCGGCCCCTGCCCGGCCCGCCCGCTGTTGCGGGCTCGCCACCTCTCGCACGCAAGTCGGGCTTGCCCAAGTTGCGCAAGATATGGTGCGCATCCCGGGCAAGCCCGGGATGCGTGGGAGAGGGTATCCGAATGCGCTGCTCGCTACGCCGTCACGTTCCGCGACGATCGCCCCGAATAGTCACGCTGCAAGCCTGCCGGGGGAGAAATCGCACACCTGCGTCGCCGGCTGCGGGAGTGCGTTGTCCGCCCGCGGCTCGTAGCCGACCACCCGCAGCGTCCCAGTTGCCGCGCACATCTCCACCGCCATGCGGGTAAACGGATTGAGCACGGGCGGCGTCACCCAGGCGAAATCGCCGCCTCCGAAGGGGTGCGGCCACGACGCTAGCGCCTCGCGCCGGGCGCGGCTATGCGCGGTCGCCTCTTCGGGCGAGCTCTTGAGTAAGAGCGTCGCGCACACCCGCGCCTCCCACGGCATCGTGCTCTGCAACCAATCATTGGCCGCCGAGGTGTCCTCGACACGAGTGGTAAAGCCTTCTTCCGTGCGTTCGATGACGCAGCGCTCGCCGCGCTTGCAGCCGATGAGCGTGAAGATCACCGGGCGCGCTACCGGCACGGTCTCAAGCTTGTGCCTCGCCTCGCCGAAATCTCGGCAGGTCTCGAATACCTCGCGCAGGAGGTGATCGGGCGGGCGGAAGCGGATCGGCCAGGTGCGCAGCGCGTTCGCCACGAGATCATAGGGCCGCAGCCACGGTTTGCGCGTGCGCCGCCAGAGCGGCGCCTGGTTGATGGCGGCCGCGAAGCGGGCCTCCGCGCAGGCGGTCAGCGTGCCCGCGTAGCCCGGCCACGTGACGTTCAAAAACTCGCCCGCGACGCCGCGCAGGCGCGCGATCTCGACATGGCGGCCAAGCCCGGGGAAGGGCCAATCGAGCGTACGCGCGAGCCAGGGCACGCCACCCTCCTCACGCGCAAGCGCGGTGCAGCCCCACTGATAGGTGCCGTTGAGAAACCAGATGCC
>CBFGVM010000369.1:0-4398 GCA_965652015.1 uncultured Alphaproteobacteria bacterium | reverse complement strand
TGCTCGCGCACCGCTTGCGACGTGACGAGCCGATTGCCGAATTTCGCCGCCAGCGTGGCGAGCACCGCCTTGACCGCGGCGGGATCGCGGGATCTAGTCTGGTCGGGCTTTGGTTGCGCCAGTGCCATTGCCAATTCGCGTGCTGGCCGCATGTTAGCGCAACGGGGCCAGCAAAGCACTTGCCGCCAATACGTGCGATATCCGCGTGTCGCCGCGCAAGCGCATCGCGGCTAACCATCGGGCCAACGCAAGGAGCGAGGGTTGACGACCGATGCCGGCGCAACCTCGCCCCAAGGAGGGAAAGTCTCGCTACGTGGTCGCGACCAGATCGGCGAGCTTCTTGCGCGCATAGAACATGCGCGTCTTCACCGTGGATTCGCCGATGCCAACAATATCGGCGACCTCCTTGACGGACTTGCCGTGGTAATAGACGAGATCGATGACCTCGCCATGCTCCGGCGACAGCCGCGCCAACGAGTCCTGCAGCGCTTGGCTGCGGCTCTTCTTCTGCAGCGCAGCCTCGGGATTGTCCGCAGGATCGGCGATGCTGGATTCAATCCGCGCATCCAATTCCGCGTGTGCGCGGACGCGCCGGGCCGACAGCGCCTTATAGCGGGCGATCGCGAGCAGCCAAGTCGAAACCGACGCGTCGCCCCTGAACGATCCGGCCTGACGCCACACATCGAGGAACACGTCGCTTAAAAGATCCTCCGCGAGTGTCTCATCGCGGACGATCCGCACCAGCCACCGGTACAATGGTAGGCGATGCCGTGCGAACAACGTTCGCATGGCGAGTTGATCGCCGGCAGCGATCCGCCGGATCAACATTTGATCCGATGAAGTATCTACCGAGGAACTATCGCGTCCCGCCTCCCGCGCAGGCGCAGCGGTGGCGGAGTTCCCATGCATGAGGGCGATTGTCATGGGTAATCCCCTTTATCACGTCCCACCCAAGCAACGCCGTGGCCGAAAAAAAGTTGCAGCACGCACCCGATAAAGCAACCGAGAGGTTGACCGTGCTTTCGCCGCAACAGTTAAGGGGGGCGCATGCGCCCGCGGCCGCCAGGCCCCTCAGTCCGGCTGAGCTTGCGACCGGCGCCGCAGCACGTTGCCCACCAGCGAGGTGACGCTGGGAACTTCGTTGTCCCGGAACGGGATCGGACGGCACAGGTCCATCACGATGATGCCGAGCCGCGCCATGCGATAAGCGGCGTAGAGGGCGTCGGCCGCGCTGGTCGCCAACCGTTCGGTCAAGGCGCCGCCGAGATGCTGTACGAGCGAAGAACTCGCGATGTCGACGGCTCCTAGTTTCCCGGCTTCGATGACGAGTCGCCGCAGCAGGTGGATGGTGGTGGCGGCGGTCGGCCGGTGCCCATAGGCGGCGGCGATGGAGCGCACCATGCGTATGCCGCAGGCAAGAAAGAAGATCGCGTCGGTCAGTCCGGTCGGACTGATCGCTGTGATGCCGAAGGCGCGCAGCACGGCGATGCGTACATGCGCCTCGGCGCGGCGGTCGAGCGGCTGCATGACGGTACGCGAGAGAATCTCGATCTGCTGCGCCGTCGCGTGGTGAAGCTTGACCTGCCGCTGGAACGATTCGATTGCCGCGTCGATCTCGCGCTCGCGCGGAACGACGGCGAGCACGTCGGAGATGGCTTTTCGGCCTTCGATCGGCGGCACCGGCTCGTGCGCGAGCCGGCGATGAATTGCCTCGACATTCTTGAGCCGCAACAGGCTTGCCAGCTCGCGCACGACCACCGCGCCGCCGCCGGCGACGCCCGCCGTCACGGCCGTCGCTGCGAGTATGCCCAAGGTCGTGCTGCGCTCGAATGCGGCGATGATCCAGCCCACGGCATCCACGACGAGCCAGCCGACGAGCAGCACGGCCACGCCCGCTAGTCCGAAGCTGATCACGCGGTCGCGCCGGCGCGGCTGGTCACGGGCGTCAGGGACGACCAGAGGGGCCGGCTCGCTCGGCGTCACGGGCTCGGTGCGCTCCGTCGGGATGATTTGCGGTGCCATTGCTCCGCGCGGCGCGACGTCCGGCGCGTCCACTTCGATCACGCGAGGGGTCAACGGGGCTTCGCGAGCAGATTGATCGCTCATCGCAGCTTGTCTCCCACGAGAAACTCGAGCGCCAGGTCGAGGTTGATGTGTGCGATGCCCTCGACCGGCGATGGGTCCACGGCCGGCGGCTCGAACACCGGCACGTTGAGAAAAGGCGAGCCCCAAGCGTCGGCGCGCGGCGGCCGGATGGGAACGTTGCCGACGAAGAATTTCGACTGCTTGTTGCTGCCGAGGGGCCGCCCGACCACCACCTGTACGCGCTGGCCGTCGATCTCCTGGCTCTCTTCCGCTGTGGAAATGACTGAGGCGAGCGCGGTGACCTCCAATTGTGCGCTGCTGCTTCTGACCTCAAGCGCAGGAAAGGCCGCCATGTTGCGCAACAGCGCCGCAAGGTGATCGCGTTGGATGTCCGGAACGTGATCCGCCTTGGTGGCGGCGAACAGCACCTTGTCGATGTGTGGTCCGAGCAGCAGCCTCGAGAGAATGCCGCCGTGTCCGTAACGGAAGCTTTCCAGAATAGCGTCGAGCGCGAGCCGCGTATCGTCGAAGGCATCGCGGCCGGCCAAGAGCGCGCGCAATACGTCGACGAGCACGATCTGGCGCGAGTAGTGCCGGAAGTGATCCCGGTAAAAGCGCTCGACCACCTCCCGCTTATAGGCCTCGAAGCGCTCGGCCATCAGCGCGCCGAGCGTGTGCGGCGCGAACACGTCGGCGTCTTCGGCAATTTCGAGGGGTGCAAACCACAGATACGACACTTGGCCGAGCGCGCCCGGACACAAGAACCGGCCGGGTTGGAGAAAGCTCAGGCCGTGCCGATCCCGTGCGTCGCGGAGATAAGCGCAGTAGCGATCGTGCAAGCGTTTGGCGACCTCCTCGCTCGCAACGTCGTCGGGCCGGTGTTGGGCGAGAAGATCGAGAAACTCCCGCGCGATGTCGGCGCGCAGGCCCTTGCGCAACAGCCGCAGCGTCAGGCGCGACCACTCGGCGTAGCTGTGCGCGGCCAGCGGAAGATCGAGCAGCCACTCGCCGGGATAATCGACGATCCGAATCGTGAGGGCCGCAGGGCTTCCGGTGATCTCGCTCAAAAGCTTGCCCAGAGTGCCAGCCGGGGCAAAGCGAATGTCGATGCCGATCTCGCTGATGTCTTCGGTACGCGCCGGCCAGTCCGGGATGGCCATTTTCTCGATATTGTCGAGATAGGGAAATCGCGGCAGCCGGTCCGCTTGGTCGCCCTCGAGCGTGGCTGCGATCAGGCGGCGCTCGCCGACCACGCCCAGCAGCGGCATTCGATTGGGATTGTGCGCGCAGCTCAAGAGATTGTGGATGAGGCTGGTCACGAAGACGGTCTTGCCGGAGCGACTCAAGCCCGTGACCGCGAGCCAGACCGTCGCGCCACCGGCAAGTTCGCCGAGCCTGCCGGATACCCGCTCCGACGCCTGGACGAAGATCGGCGGCAGCCAGCCCCAGTTTATCATCGGCGACATTTCAAACCTGATTGTTTCTGCCCTCGTCCCCGCGAAAGCGGGAACGAAGATCACCGGCCTCTGGAATATCGGTTCCCGTCTCTGCGGGAACGACATCGGGAATGGGCCCTAGAGCGGCGTTTCGCAAGTAGGCTCAACTGGTAGACGGCGCGGCGCCGCACATCGTAAGGTCGCCCCTATGCTCGAGCGTTGCAATCTCGAACCCGTATTCTTTGCTCCATTCGTGTCCTCGCTGATGCGGGTGGAGCCGGGCTGGATCGACTACAACGGCCATCTCAACATGGCCTATTATAACGTGCTGTTCGACCGCGCGGTGGACGAGGCCTTCGAGCTGATCGGCTGCGGCCTCGATTACGTCAAGACGCGCAAGCATTCCTGCTTCACCGCCGAAGTACATGTCCGCTATTTGCGCGAGCTCCACGCCGGCGACCCGGTGCGGGTGACGTTTCAGCTGCTCGACTACGATGCCAAGCGCATGCACTACTTCGAGCAGCTCTTCCACGCGAGCGAAGGCTGGGTTTCGGCGACCTCAGAGAACATGTCGCTGCACGTCGACATGACGGCGGGAAAGACCGCGCCCTTCCCCGACGACGTGGCGCGCGGGCTTGCCCGCATGAAGGCCTCGCACGCCAACCTGCCGCGGCCGGAAGCCGCCGGGCGGCGGATCGCAATGCCGGCCAGCAGCTGAGCAGCCCCTCCCCATCCGGCGCGGCGAGTGCCATCTTTAGCTTAAGATTCGCCGCGGCCATGCGGCGCGCCGGCATGATCAGCCGGAACCCATCATGGAACGAGGAATGGCCGAACCGGACAAAGTGCCGCGCAACGATCCGCATGTGCCGCCGCGACC